>CAZEDR010000031.1:0-2931 GCA_964510975.1 uncultured Melioribacter sp.
ATACCGTGTAATCTACCAGCTCATTTAGAGATTCATTGACCATCAACTGACCGGTACCTTTTTTCTGCGCTTCGAACAGCTCATTCATTATCTGAATTAGTTTAATATGCTGTTCGTCGATTGCCTTAAAACCAACTTCGTAGGTTGATCTCCATTCTATGTAAGCCATCATCAATCTCCTCTTTATATGCACATAATTTGCATTTAGGAATACCAAACAATTTCGTCAAAACAATTTCAACAAACCAGAGACATTATTTTACAGGCAAAGTAAAAAAGAAAGTTGTTCCTTTTCCCAATTCACTTTCAACCCAAATCTTACCGCCGTGCTGGTTTATCATTTCTTTACAAAGCAATAAGCCAAGTCCTGTACCCTCTTCATTGGCTGTCCCCTTTGTACTAATTGTCTTATCCAGCTTGAAAAGTTTTTCGAGATCTTCTTTCCTCATACCAATCCCAGAGTCGGCAATGGAGATTTCAACAAAATTATTTACAAGTTTGGAAGCAACCATTATGTTGCCGCCGGAATTTGTGAATTTTATTGAATTGGAAATCAGATTCCTAACAATAGTGCTCAGCATATTTTTATCTGCCTGAACAAAAATTGAACTATCTATTGAGTAGGTTAATTCTATCTCCTTATTCCACGCTGTTTGCTTTACAAGAGATAAAGTCGGGAACAACTCGACAAAAAGGTTTAACTGTTCCGGATTAAAAACCATCTTGCCCGTTTGAAGTCTTGACCATTCGAGAAGGTTTTCAAGAAGCTTATACGCGCTGTTACTTAGTTCATCAATACTGCTGATAAATAATTTCTTTTCTTCCTCGGAGAGAGTTTCATATTCTGTTGATAATATTTGCGAGTAGCCCAACAAACCTTGAAACGGGCTTTTTAAGTCGTGAGCAATAATTGAGAAGAATTTATCTTTTGACTGGTTAGCTTCTTTTAATTCTTGCGCAAATTGATTTAATGCATCTGAGTTTCTTTTACGTTCGATTCCCTGAGCAATTTGTCCGGCAACGAACACAAGAATCTGCATTTCCTCTTCGCCGAAAGTCTTTGCATCTGCATAATCCTGTACTACGATTACGCCGATTGATTTTCCTCCAATTTTTAATGGTACGCCCAGCCAAATTACCGTAGGAGTTCCAACAAGTTCTACTTCACCGGTTCTTTGTAATTCCAAATCCTTTTCAGTGTCTATTAATGTAGCTTCGCCTGTCCTAAGGATATACTCCGTTAGGCCTCTTCCAAATTTTTTGGGTTGATAAGGAGGGTCATATTCATCAACCATGTAAGGAAATGAAACCATATCTGTTTGCTCATCGTATAGAGCTATATAAAAATTATTCACTTTCATCAGCGAGCCGATTACCTCGCGGATTTTTCCGAACAGAGAAATCATATCCGATGCTGCAAAAGCGGCTTCGGAAATTTCGTACATTGCTTCACGAACCAGTTCGGATTTTTTTCTAGCATTAATGTTATGCCCGATACCTAAGAGGCCGGTAATATTACCATCATCATCCCGCAAAGGAATCTTTGAAGTGAGCAGCCAATTCTTTTTCCCACCCTCATCAATAAAAGACTCTTCCCTATTAATGATAGTTTGTCCTTGCTCAATAATTTTTTTATCATCTGCATAAAATGCTTCGGCTTCTTCTTTCGAAAAAAAATCAAAATCTGTTTTACCTAAGGCTTCCGCTTCACTCCGGCATCCCATGTTTAGCAAATCTGTACGATTAGCGAGAGTTTTTCTATACATAGAATCTTTAGCATAAATTGCATCTGGTAAATTGTCTATTACTGTGCGGAGTAAAAACCGCTCTTTAATAAGGTCAGCTTCTATGCTTTTTTGTTTAGTAATATCACTAAAACTCCATACTCTTCCTACAATTTCTCCATTTAACTTCTGCGGTTTAGAAAGGCGTTCAAATATTCTACCATCTTTGAATTCCAAAATGTCATAGCTTTTTAATTGAGGATTTTCGTATAACTCTCTTACTTTTTCGATGAACGATTGCGGTTCTTTTAATTGATCAAGAATAAAAGCTAATAGTTTTTCGTCATCTTTAGCTTCAATTAAAGACTGAGGAATATTCCACATCCTGGCAAATTTGTTATTAGCTTTAGAAACTTTTCCATTTCTATCTATTACTAATATTCCATCAGCCGTGGATTCCAGTGCAGCCTCCAGTAAAGACTGATCGTAAATACTGTCAGCATAAATTTGAGTTGCATTATCTTGTGTGGTGTATTTTGAAAAGAGTAATTGGGAATATCTTTTTAAGATAAAAAATGAAATGAAGGCAGTTATAATCGAACTTGCGAAAATAGTAAGGAGAAAACTCATCCATAATGTTGCAGTAGCGAAAAAAGATTGGACAACAGCAACTACAAGTGCTGATATTAGAACCATAATAAGTAAAACAATTGCGATAATAATCAAAAAATTTTCCCTCCCTCCAAGCTCAGTCTTTGTTGATTTTTTCATGAATTACTCATTTCCTCATTTGTAGAATTAACAATATTGGGCCAAGTTTCAATCAACGATAGCTTTTTAGTGTAGAACCTTCACAATCACAAAGGAATTTACTTTTTTTGTTCTAAATAAGCATTTGAATTTAGGTAGATTATTGGAAACCTCCGATATTTTTCTCATTAGTTGCAAAAACAATTCTCCGAAAAATTTACAGATCAAGCTATGCTTTGTCCATTTTCATCACTTCATGATAATTGTAATATTTGCAATTAACTTAACATCGAAATTAGTTAAAGAGACTTCTGAAATATTCTATTTGTCATATATAGTCCCGATTCATATGAGGGTGAAGCGTAATTAATGAATCAAAAATATATCCGTGTAAACCTGTGCTGAGCCATGTCCTGAGCGTAGCGAAGGATCAACCGAAGCATCTGTTTAATCCCCG
>CAZEDR010000031.1:2941-7375 GCA_964510975.1 uncultured Melioribacter sp.
CAGCTTATTACAGAATGAATTACTTATTCACCTTAAGCAAGAATCAGAATAAATATCTTTTCTCTGTGATTCTCTGTATTTGCTCTCTGTTTCTTTATGATATTTCTTTTTTTTTACACAGAGTACCACAGAGGAGTCACTGAGTTACACCGAGATAAAACTTTTTGCGTAAGGTGAGTAATTAACTCATGTTACGCACGAAATAGTTTTTTGCCACAAAGCCTCTAAGGCACAAAGGAAAAAATCAAAATTCACTTGCTTATTCAAAAGTTCTTAGTGCCTTGGTGTCCTAGTGGCGTAGTTATTTGAATATATGCGTAAGGTGAGTTATTAAGTTGACACCTATGCGATTCATATGGACGAAATATCTCGAATTTGGTATCAAGTCAGAATTACAGATGAACAATTTTTCAGTTCTTTTATAGTTTATTTTCCTTACCAGCTTCTAGAAGGGTTTACTCTCCATTATTTTTTTTATCTCACTTCTTAGATTATTCATCTCAAATGGTTTACGAATAAACTTATTAGCACCGGCAGCCAAGCACTCGTGTTCATCTTGCTGCATTGTATATGCCGAAACAACAATAATCGGGGTTGACAAGTATGCATCCATTTGCCTAAGCTCTTTGATTATTTGAAGCCCGTCTTTGCTTTCATTCAGACCAAGATCGATCATGAACAAATCAAAATGGTGCATTTCCAAAGCCGCATAAAATTCTTTATCGTTTTTGCACAATAAAATATCAAAATCGTTCATTTTAGAAAACATACTCGAATATACAAGCTGCGTAATTTCGTCATCTTCCAGAATAAGTATTAATGGTTTATTTTCCATGGTTATCCTTCCTTCCAATCAATAAAAGCAATTCCAAATAATCAATAAATTATGAATTACGTTGCTAAAGTTTTGAAAGTAACAGAAAAATTGCTTCCGATACCTTTAACAGAGTGAACATCAATTTCCGCCTTATTTAATTCGCAAAATCTCTTTACTACAGCTAGACCAAGTCCATTCCCCTCAAATCTACGTGAGTAACCATGTTCTTCTTGTGTAAATGGCTGAAACATACTCTTCATAAATTCCGGCGAGATTCCAATTCCGGTATCTTCAACTGATACACGAATTGAGTTCTCCTCGGCTAGATCAACTATTAGGCGCACTTTTCCCTCTTTTGTATATTTAATTGCATTATCCACCAGATTTGTAAAAATTTGGTGAACGCTGTATTGATCTCCATTTATAAATGGAGATTTAACATTGCACTCAATAAGAAGGTCCAGACCCTTTTCGCTAGCAACTGGTTTGTACTCTCTTTGGATATCCTTAATTACATCCTCCAACAAATCAATTTGTCTGAATAAAGGCTCATAAGTTCCAACTTGCATCTCAGCTGCGTTCAATATTAAGTCAATCGTTCTAATAATTCTCTTTCCAGCCGTTTCAATCCCTTTAAAATATTGCTGGAACTCACTACTAAGCTCTACCGGAAAATCTTCTTTAATTAGTCCGGCCATACTCATTACAACATTTAGCGGGGAGCGTATTTCGTGAGACATTTGCGCAAGGAACTCGGATTTAAGCTGATCCGATTTTTCCGCTTTTTCCTTAGCTTCAATTAATTCTTCGCGAGAACGTTTTAATTCTGTTATGTCGGTGGCTACTCCTATCAAAGCTATTGCGTTTCCATCATTATCTTTTATAACTGAAGTGGAAAGGAAAACCGGGAAAATTGTTCCATCCTTTTTTCTATTTATTACTTCCCCCTTCCAGCCAGAATCTATTGTTTCATAAAGTATGCTGTCGCCAATTTCTAATGTTACAGCCGGTGGGCGCAAAACACTAATGTTTTTTCCTACTAACTCCTCTTTAGAATAACCATAAGTAGAGAGAAAAGCATCATTCACAAAAATGATTTTATCATGTATATCTGTTATCGATACACATTCATTAATGCTGGCTATAGAATGAGCTAATAGTCTAATTTCTTTTTCAGCATTTTTGCGCTCGGTTATATCTTCGACAATTCCATCATAATAAACCGGATTGTCTTCTCCGTCGTATACTATTCTAGCACTTTCTCGTACGTATATAATTGTACCATCTTTTTTATGCCAAGCAGATTCAACTCCCTTCTCCATTCCATTTCTGTGAATACCGGATTGAAATTCTGAACGAAGATATCCAATTCCAGAACCTTCGGAATTTAAATTACAGTTGGCAATATCTTCAAAAGAATCGTAACCCAGCATTTTTATCAAGGCCGGATTTGCCATTTCAATTTCACCTTCGGGATTTGTACGGTAAATTCCAATTGTAGCGTTTTCATAAATACTTCGGAAACGCTCTTCGCTATCAAGGAGCGCTCTTTCGGCTAGTTTTCGTTCTGTAATATCTGTAAAAACACCTAGCAGCAATAATTTTTCATTTTCTATTTCCAAAAATGAATTTGCTACATGCACCCAGATTTTTTTCCCATTCCAGATAACAAGTTCTTGCTCAAAATTGGTTTTTATAGTTTTATTCTTAAACTTTATTTGGTACTGTTGCTGAATATATTCAGAGTCTTCAGTAGAATATATTACCGAAATCGGTTTACCCTCCAATTCATTTTTTGTTTTACCAAATATTTTGCAAAAGGAAGCATTTACCTTAAAAAGAATACCGTTTTCATCAGAGATACGCATTCCGCTGGGAGAATTTTCCCACACAGAACGAAGCTCCAATTCCGACTTTCTTATAGCTCTTTCAGCCAGCTTTCTATCCGAAATGTCTCTTATAATCATACTAGTTCTAAATTCACCGTTGCTATCAAGGAAGACAGAGGCGGAGATTTCAGCGGTAAATTTAGATTTATCTTTTCTAATGAAAGTTAGTTCTCCCTTAGCTCTACCGGTATTGGTTCTCTCTTCCAATAACTTAGACAAATTTGGATCCGTTAAATCTACAAGTCCCGCCCTACCCAAAGAAATAATTTCTTGTTCCGACATTCCGAACATTTCACACGCCGCACGATTTGCAGATAATGTTCTGCCATCCGGAGTAGTCAATAAGATTGCATCAATACTATTTTCCAGTATAAGTCGGTAGCGCTCCTCACTTTCCTTAAGAGCTTTAAGTGCAGCTTCCTTTTCTCTTAAGTTTGCCTTTTTTTCAATTGCAGATTTTATTGCCGGTACAAGTCTGGTAATGTTTTCTTTAATTATGTAATCGTCGGCACCCGCCTTCATTTCTCCAACTGCTGTCTCTTCATTAAGGGAGCCGGTAACAAGAATAAAAGGTGTCATTGGAACGAGGTCGTGTTTGAGTGCTAATGCCTTCATGCCGTCGAATTGAGGCAAAGAATAATCCGAAAGAATAATATCGGGTTTGAATTCATGGAGAGCTTTTATGTATTCCTCTTTATTTTCGACAATAGTATAGACAAAGTTCAGGCCCCCTTTTTTAATTTCTCTAATATTAAATTCAGCATCAGCCGGGAAGTCTTCAACCATCAAAATTTTTAATTCATCTTCCATATAATGGTTCCTACTTTCTTACATACTTTTTATGCTATTAGCTAAAATGAAACGCAACATTTTTTGTTAATAACTGAAGTTACGCATGAGTTGAATTTCATGAATTTTACTTTGTGAAATTTTGTGACTTAGTGCTTTTGTGGCTTAATTTTTTAGACTTTCTTTTGTCACAAAGACACTAAGAAATTACGCATGAGTTGAATTTCATGAATTTTACTTAGTGAAACTCGGTGACCTAAATTTCTTATGTTTTTTTGCCACCAAGCCACTAATAAATCAAAAACACGTTACTTCAGTAACCTAATTACCCGGCAGTTCATTCAAGAGCAACCAGTACATTCCTAGTTCTCTAACTGTAGAGGTAAACTTCTCAAAATCAACCGGCTTAACAATAAAACTATTTGCGCCAAGTTTATAACTTGCAATTAAATCACTCTCTTCCTTTGAGGATGTAAGGATAACAACCGGAACAGTTTTTGTCCTTTCATCAGTTTTAATTTTGCTGAGAATTTCCAGTCCATCTACTTTGGGAAGTTTTAAATCAAGTATAACCAGTTTCGGCCGCAGATTTGTATCTCTACCGGAATATCTTCCGCAGGCAAAAAAATACTCAAGCGCTTCCTCACCATCCATAATTACATGAATGTTGTTAGCAATATTGTTTTTCTTAAGAGCGCGAAGAGTAAGCTCAACATCATTCGGGTTATCTTCAACAAGTAGAATATCAACAATTTTATCGAACATAATTAACTCCTTTTGTATGGTATAGAAAAATAAAACGTTGCACCTTCGTCAACTTTTCCTTCCGCCCAAACCCGGCCATTCTGGCGGTGAATAATTCTTTGTACTATTGCCAGCCCTACACCCGTTCCTTCAAAATCTTTTAGCGAATGAAGTCTCTGGAAAACTGCGAACAAT
>CAZEDR010000031.1:7385-18598 GCA_964510975.1 uncultured Melioribacter sp.
ATCGAAGCCAACACCATTATCTTTTACATAATAGATACATTCATTTCCTTCTTGGCTGGAACCAATCTCTACGATCTGCTTTTCCATAAGGGAAGAAAATTTAATTGCGTTGCTAATTATGTTAATCCATACTTGACGTATCATGGAAGAATCGCTAAATGCTTTGGGAATATTATGTAATTGGAATTCAATTTTTTGACTATCCCTACCCACCATAAGTTCTTGAATTACAGATTTTGCCATAGCGAACATATCAATTTCAGAATATTTTATTTCTTGTCTAACTAGTCGTGAGAACGATAACAGATCATCAATCAATTGACTCATCTTTTTAGCGTTCGCAATAATTGAATTCAGAATTCCGGTTGCTTCCGAATTAAAGGAATCCGGGTGATCTTCCATGAGAATTTTGGTAAATCCGTTAAGCGCACGTAGCGGAGCGCGGAGATCGTGAGAAACAGAATAGCTGAACGCCTCCAACTCTTGGTTAATTGTTTTAAGCTGAGCAGTTCTTTCCTCTACTCTAATTTCCAGTTCCTCGTTTAGTTTTTTAATTTCTTCTTCAGCTTTCTTTCGCTCCGCTAGACTGTCTTCCAGTTCTTTCACATATTGTTTCAATTTCTTTTCATTCTCTTCTGTTTGGCGCATCTTATCTTCTAGTTTGCGTATTAGAGTTATATTATACTCTTTCAGCATAACTTCTTCCGGCATTTCCGCAGTTTCGCTAGGAACAAATTCCTTTCTTTCAGCATTTTGCAAAACTTCTTTAATTACTTCCAAAAAAACGTCCGGCTCTTGCGGTTTAAGGATGTATCTATCTGCACCTAAACTAAGGGCGAACACTTCGTCCTTTGGATCTGTGTAAGTCGCGGTGTAGAAAACGAAAGGAATATTTTTAAGGTAATTATTCTTTTTGCACTCGCGACAGAAAGTAAACCCATCCATAATCGGCATAAGAATATCTGAGATTATAAGATCAAATTTATCTTTGAGTGCAAGACCATAAGCTTCCGCTCCATTCTTTGCAGAGACCGTTTCATATCCGCTTGCAATTAACAGTGATTCAAGCAGATATAAGTTTTCTTGTTTATCATCAACTATAAGTAGTTTCATAATCCATCACTTTTATTTTTAATTAAATGTTTTGGTAGAAACGATTCCATTTGAGAAATAAAGGTATCCGGATTAATCGGCTTTTCAATATAACCGGCAGCACCGGATTCAAGCGCCTTTTCTTTATCTCCCGGCATTGCGTAAGATGTTACCGCAATAATCGGAGCCCCTTTCATACCATCAATCTGTTTTAATTTTTCTGCAACCTCATAACCGTCCATTTCCGGCAATTGTATATCTAACAGAACAATATCCGGGTTTTCTTCCTTTGCAAATTCAATTCCGGTTATTCCGCTGTAAGCCTGGATTATTTCATAGCCTTCGCTTTGGAGCAAATAAGTAAGCATATACATGTTTTGTTCGTTGTCTTCTATGATTAAGATTTTAGTTTTCATAAATTTTCCCGAAATTTTATGTTAATGGAAGAGTTACAATGAATGTACTGCCGACACCTACTTCACTTTCTATAGTTATTGTTCCACCTAATTTTTCAACTAATTTTTTACTGATTGATAAACCTAGTCCGGTACCATCGTGATTTCGAGTTAGTCCGGTATCTATTTGGCTGAATGGTTTAAAAAGCTTACCTAAATCTTCAGCATTTATTCCAATACCGGTATCAATCACTTTCGTTAAAATTCTTTGTTCTGATATACCGCACTCAATTTTAACACTGCCTTTATCAGTAAACTTGATAGCATTATTAATCAGATTAAGAAATACCTGTGATACTCTCCTTTCATCACTGTTTAGAATAACTTCCCTATCGGGTTTGATCAATATTAAATCAAGTTTTTTCTTTACGGCTAACGGTTCAACCAAAGAAGTTACTTTGCGAATCATTTTGTTAAAATCAAACTCACTTAATGAAACAACTAACTGCCCGGCTTCAATTTTGGAAATATCCAGTACGTCATTAATTAATTCCAACAGATGCTGCGCACTACCTTTTGCCATTCCAAGCTGTTTTAACTGTTCGTCATTTAACGGACCGGCTATTCCTTTCATTAAAATTCCGGTAAACCCGATAATTGAATTAAGAGGAGTTCTAAGTTCGTGAGACATAGTTGCCAGAAAGGCCGACTTTAAGCGATCGGCAGATTCTGCTTTTTCTTTTGCAATTTCTAATTCTGTAGTTCTTTCTTTTACCATCTCTTCAAGATTCTCACGATACTTTCTTAACTCTTCTTCGGTCTCCTTGCGGGAAGTAATATCGCGCGATACAACAACTACATTTGTAATTTTTCCTTTATCAACTCTAATTACACTTCCTTGCGATTCAATAAAGTGGATGCTGCCGTTTTGGGAAACGAGTCTGTATTCAGCACGGTTCCCTCTACCTGTTCTAATTGTTTCTTGAAAAATGCTTTTAATCTTGTCACGGTCTTCCGGATGGATATCATTAAACGAATCTGTTCCTTGAAGTGATTCGGTATCACCAAGTATCGGTTTATAAGAAGGATTGCTATAAATTCTTTTTCCATCCAGATCAAGAACTACGATCATATCCGCAACGTTTTCGGATATAAGCCTAAATTGCTCCTCACTTTGTCTTAGCTTTTCTTCAGCCAGTTTGCGTTCAGTAATATCACGGTCAATCCCCATTACAAATAGTTTATCATCAAGAGTAAGTAAACAAATGAAAGTCTCTATCGGGAAAAGGGTTCCATCTTTTCTTTTATGAATCGTTTCCATCTTAACAAATCTCTTGCTCTTTAACTCTTCGAGAAACATTTCAATTTCTTTCTTATCTCTAACTTTACTTGAAATATTACTTGGATGAAGTATGTTAAGATTTTTGCCAACAAGTTCTTCGTGCGTATATCCGTTCATTTCGCAAGCAATTTGATTGCACTCATATATTTCTTGAGTATAAGCATCGCTAATTAATATTGCATCGGGATTTACATCGAAAAGAGTTTGGAACTTTGCCACGTTTTCTTTTAGTACTTCTTGAATTTGTTCTCTTTCCAACAACTCAACATTCAAAAGATTATTAGCGCGGTTCAATTCATCTGTACGTTCAAGCACCCGAGCTTCTAATTCTTTATTTAATTTTTTCTTTGTACTGTAGCTGTGGTAACCAACGGCTACTAATGAAATTGCAAGCAAAGCTATAATTATGAACAAATACAAAAAGTTCTTCTGTCGATGTATTGTTTTGCCTTGCTCTTCAAGAGTTTTAGTTTGCGATTTTATTTCTTCTTTCTGCCGATCAGCATTCTTTTTTAGCATGCTTAATGTTTCATTCCCTTTTCGCAATTCCTCTTTCTGTTTTTCAAGCTCCAGAGATTTTTGATCGTAAATTTTCTGCTGTTCTTTAAGCGCGTTCTCACGCTCCCTTAGTAAATGCGACTGATCAATAAGTATTTCTTTCTGAATTTGAATTTTTCTTTTCTGAGAATTCAAGCTGTCTTTTTGCGACACTATTTCTTTAGTCTTTTCAATTATGGAATTATTAAGCTTAGACAAATCGCTTTCTAGTTCTTTTGTGCGTTTTTGCAATCCACGCAAACTTTGTTGTCCTTCACGGTAAAGCGCGGCTACGTCAACTTCTGTCCCGCCAAGGAGTATCATTTCTTCCATTATCTTAAGCCGCTGATTAATAATGTTGGCTTTATTGATTTCGAATTTCAGCGTACCATTTTCCGTATCAATAAAGTTTATCATAATTAATTTTTTATCCTTATAACCATCCGTTACAAGAAGTATATTCTCACCTTCCACCTTATCAAAAATCTGGACAAGGTTTGCATTCGCTTCCCTGGTAACAAAAACTAGCTGCACCTTGTCGATTTTATCAATTGAAGAAGTTGAAGTGACAGTGATTGACTTTTTTCTGAGAGTTTGCGATTTGGCAAGCATATTTAGTTCTTGAATTATTCCCCGGTCATTCCCAATAACTAAAATGTGGAATTCTTTTAACGCTTCTTCGTTTTGCCACAGTACATTCTTTGCGAAATTATAAATGTACGCCGAGACGGCTTTATCGCGTTGAATTTGCTGAGCGCTTAATTGCGATGCGGATTGAAGACAACAAACAAATGAGATCAACAAAAACTGAATTAACTTTCTCATATAATCTGTTCTCGCGCTATTGTTAAGAATTATTGTTTTACACACTACTCAAAACGAATAACCAACAGAAAGCATTATCGATCTTTGCGGCTGCCGGTAACGATCGGGGTCTCTATTCGACGAGTGATAATACTCTTCGTTTAATATGTTCTTTAGTATAATCTGCAAATCAAATCCATTATATTCAAAAAACGAAAGCGTGCCATTAAGTATTATACACGGCTCTATATATTTGCTTCTTGGTGTTGCAATAAATTTTGGATTTTCTCTCCTTCCAAGATAATCTGCTCTAAAATTTAGTTTAATTAAGTCGTTAAAGGAATAAGTAATACTAAGGTTTCCAGTATGTTTGCTAATTTCCGGAAGGAACTCACTTAGTTCATTGAGACTTTGTGTAAAGGTATAACTAATAGATGATTTTACCCTGCTTGTTAAATACCGCATAAATACTTCAAAACCATTTGTATTTACTTCTCCACTATTAACCCATTTGTATCCGCTGCTTAGAGTTTCCTTAACTATCGCGTGTTCAAGGTTATTCGAATAACCAACAAATCTAACATTTATGTTTTCATTTAAAGAAAAAGTTATCGAGCCTTCGATAGATTTCATTCTTTCCGGCAATAAAGAAGAATTGCCAAGGCCATCAGAGTAATCCCATGGTTTAGGAGCTCTAAAAGCTTCTGCGTAGGAAAGACGAAACGTGTTGCCGGAAAAATTATATGATAAACCTAAACGGGGAGTAAACACTTCATCGTAACTGCTGCTATTATCGTAACGAATACCGGTAGTGAGGAGAAGTGAAGGAGTAATTGCAAAACGGGGTTCAATGAAAACACTTACAAGTGAATTGTTCAGCATTTTGGGTTCTTGAGGCGTAGGAGGTTTTTGCGCGGAAGAATGACTAAACGAACTTGAGTTTTTCTCCGAAAGCAGTTCATATTCTAAAGTCACTCCGCCGGAAAGTCTTAGGAAGTTACCATCGTCGTAATTCAGAATGCTTTCTAATCCGGTAAGATTATTTGGACGATAATAACCAACTTGCGAAGTGTCGACTATGTAGTAAACAGTATTATCGAGCACAGTAGCGTTTCGATTGTATAAAACAGAAGTAAAGCTGATGTTATTGGAAAGATTGCTGCTGTATTTAAGATAATTATTTACAAAGCGAATATTCCATAAAGTACCATGATCTATATATGATGTACCAACAGATTTGAATAGCGTTGTAGTTGAGGTTTGTTTTTGAATGAAGTTTGTTCCTAACGTAAAATCCTTATACTGCATTTTCAAATCGAAGGAATAATCATCCTCAAAATTATCCATCAAATCTGTCCAATTGTAATCCCCCTCTTTACCTTTTAAATCTGCTTTGCCAGTTGTCTTATACATGCCGGCAAAAACAGCGTTAAATGTATTTTCATCATTAACATAGGAGTAATTAAAATCACCGTAGAATGTGTTAAAAGAACCGGCAAGTGCATTTACTTTTAATCGTTTTACTGAAGCGGTTTTTGTGATGATATTTATTATACCGGAAACAGCATTAGTACCATATGCAACAGAACTTGGGCCATACACAACTTCTATCCGTTCTACATTAGATAAATTGTATTGCGCTCCGGCATAAAAACCACCGGAGTTAAGTTCATTAATCTGGATTCCATCTATTAACAGCAACGTTAAATTATTTTGGTTGGGAATTCCACGCTGAAAAATGTAGCTGTTGATGCCGAGAATATTTCTGAATTGAAAGCCGGGTAAAGTAGAAAGTGCTTCCTCTAATGTAAAATATCCATTCTCTTTAATTTCACTTGCGGTTATAACAAACACAGTAGAAGTAATTTGATCTATATCTTCAGCCACCTTGGAAGCAGTTGTTATTTTCATTTTCGACAACTGCGAAAAATCCATATTGTAAATATCGAGGCTGTCTGTTTGAGCATAGCTGATATTAGGGGCACCATTAAGAATAATTAGTACATAAGCGTAAATGCAATTCTTGTTCATTTTAATTTCTCCTAATGGAGTAAATAAAACTTTCAGAAACCGGTTGTGTGAATTAAAAATTTATTGGAAAAACTGTTGAAACAGTTTCAAAAATAATGTTTGATTTTAATAACCCACGGATTAATCCGTGGGTTATTAAGAAAAACAAACTTTTTGCCAAACCGTTTTAACGGTTTACAAATCAATTCACACAACGGGTTTTCATAAATATTATAATATTTACATTAACTCTCACTGCTGTTCGGTAAAGTAAAATAGAAAGTAGCTCCTTCATTTACCTTGCCCTCTGCCCAAACGCTTCCTTTTTGGCGTTGAATGATTCTCTGTATAATTGCAAGGCCAACTCCGGTTCCTTCAAACTCTTTTGATGAATGTAATCTTTGGAATACGCCGAACAATTTATTGTAGTAGGCCATGTCGAAACCAACACCATTATCTTTAATAAAGTAACTAGTTCTCTTGTCATCTTGAGTAGAACCAACTTCAATAGTTGGATTTTCGCTAAGCCGGGTATATTTTATTGCGTTACTGATTAAGTTCATCCACACTTGGTGAATCATGTTATAATCTCCATAAGCCGTAGGCATATTCTCTATTTGAAATTGAATTCTATTTTTTTCTGTTTCAGTAACTAGTTCTTGATACACTGAAATTGCTAATGCACGCATGTCTATCTCGGAATACTTCATCTCTTGCCGGCCAAGACGGGAGAACGCCAGCAGATCATCAACCAGGTTACCCATTTTTTTTGAATTATTAGTTATGATATTTAATAACCGCAGAGCTTCTGTATCCAGTGTTGCCGAATAGTCTTCAATTAATATTTTTGCAAATCCATCCATTGCTCTTAGCGGAGCGCGCAAATCGTGCGAGACTGTATAGCTGAAAGCTTCTAGTTCGCTAACCGAAGCTTCAAGCTGTGCAGTTCTATCTTTTACTCGCTTTTCAAGTTCTTCATAGAGTTTAACATTCTCTATTGCTCTTCCGGCGGCATCGGCAAGTGTTTGCAAGAGCTGAATTTCAATTTCCGTAGGTGTGTAATTTGTTGCCCAATAATTTCCAATAGCACCCAACGGTCCGTTTACAATTATTGGAACCATAGCAAGACTTTTTACAAATGTGGGAACATAAGCCTCAACCGGAATTCTATCATCAGCAAAAACATCTTTAATTACTGCATAAGTTCTGTTAAGCATAACCCAGCCGCTTATGCATGAGGTAAGAGGAAATCTTTTCCCTTTCCAAAGAGGTTCTATTGCGTCTTCATCTGCGTAATAGCAAAAGTCACCTTCCTTATAAACAATCGTAGCGCCATCGGCCCCGGTTAGCTTTCTGGCAGAAGAAGCTACTATTTGCTGTACCGTATTTAAATCGTGAGCAGAAGAAAGTTCCTTTATTGAATTTATTAGGTGATATAACAATTCATTAAGCTTAGTAATCTTTTCTTCAGCTTGTTTGCGTTCTGTAATATCTTGCGCAGAAGATAAAGCGCCAGTTACATTTCCATTTATATCTCTAAGAACACGGCACCACCAAGCAAGTAAACGCTTCTCGCCATCAAAACGTCTCTGCCAACTTTCTACGTAGATGATGTTATCACTTTCACCCTTAAATATTGGTTGTACCATTTCGTATGTATATTGTTCGCCTTCAAAATAAAATGATGCATCTTTCCCAATTACATCCTCACCAAAAAACTCAATACCACTTCCGTTAGCCCACGTGTATTTTTTGTTGTTGTCAACTTCCATTATGATATCTGGAACGGAATCTAAAATGGCGGTCTGACGCAAAGACAAAATGCGCAGTTTTTCTTCAGCTTGTTTGCGTTCGGTAATATCTGCGTTAAAACCATACCAGGTAATGCTTCCATCCGGCAGTTTTTCCGGCGTTGATCTGGAAAAAATCCATTGTACTTCCTTGCCGGGTATATGTACTCTGAACTCACAGGTAAAGTAAGTCAAATGCATTGCCGAGTATTCAATATCGTTGATAACTCTTTCAACATCTTCGGGATAAATCACTTTGCCAATAGGAGTAAAATCATCAACGACATCTTCCGGCGAACAGCCAAAAATGTTTTTAATGCCTGCCGATGCTATTGGAACACAATATGTTCCATCCGGCTTTCTAGTAAACTGGAAAATCAAATCGGGCAGATTTGCAGAAAGCTTTCTAAACTGAATATCTTTTTCCTTAATCTTATCTTCCCCCAGTCTTCGCTCTGTAATATCGGTGAATAATCCGGCATTCATCAATTTGCCATTAATTACTACCGGTTGAGCGCTTATATCGGCATAGAAGACCGAGCCATCTTTACGCTGACAGGGAATGTTTGTTGCTGTCATTTTTTTTCGTTGGCTTGTCGCCAGGAATTCATCGAGAACCATTTGCAATGATTCTTTTGGATGAATATCCATCACTCCCAGCTTGATAATTTCAGCTTCAGTATATCCCAGCATTTGACAGATTGCCGGATTTGCATACTTGAAAATTTTTTCTTCAACATCAGCAACAAGAATTCCCTCTCCGGCGCCATCAAACAGTATACGGTATTTTTCTTCTGATTCTTTTAAAGCTTCTAGTGCACGCTTACGCTCGGTTATATCGCGGATATTGCATTGAACAACTTTTTTGTTATCAACCAAATAAACATTGCTAACAAACTCTACATTCATCATTTGTCCATTGGCTGTTTCCAACGGCAAGTCTTCGTAACGAACATATTTTTTCTGCTGTAATTCCACGAACTTATCTCTATTTGCAACTTTATCTTTGAAGAATCCAATTTCCCATATCGCTTTATCAAGAAATTCCTCGCGAGAATAACCGAGAATCTCAACTAAAAAAGGATTCACATCAACAATTTTTCCAGTATCCGAATCAAGAATTAATATACCATCTTGTGCAGATTCAAAAAGTCTGCGGTACCTTGTTTCCGAGACACTCATCAATTCTTGCGAACGTTTGTTCTCGGCAATTTCCCAGGCAAGCTCAGAAATAAAGCTTACTACTTCAACATCTTTCTCGGTGTAATCGGTTGATTTGTTTCCTACGCCTAGAAGTGCAACAATTTTATCGTTTCTTAGCACCGGAACAACTAATTCTCTAATCAGTTCCGCATGACCTTCGGGCAATCCTTTCTTATGCGACAGCGAAGCGTAATCGTTATGAATTACCGGTTTCCTTTGTTGAACTGCATCTACCCAAACACCGGCTTCGCTTACTTTGTAATGGAGTCCTTTGCCTTCGGCTTTGCAATAATATTTTTCCGTTTGAGTTGACCATGCTTGCAGCCAGAGTGTTTCTTGATCCGGCATCATAAAATGATAAAACCCGATAGGACTTTTTGTAAACTCGCCTACTACGTCCAAAGTTTTAGTAAGCAGTTCGTTTAATGTGTGTGTTTGGGCATATTCCAGCAAACTTAGATGGGTATTTAATATTTTGTTAGTTAACCGTTCCTCACTTTGATCTCTAAAGACTAGTACAACGCCAATAATTTCTCCCGTTTCGTTTTTTATTGGCGCACCGCTATCTGCAATCGGAATCTCTTTCCCATCCTTAGAAATGAGCAGAGTATGATTTGCAAGCCCAACAATCTTTCCTTCGCGCAATACCTTTTCAACCGGGTTAGCTACTCTTCTCCGCTCTTTCTCATCAATAATTTGGAATACTTCTTCCAGTGGTTTGTGTTTTGCTTCTTCTTCGCTCCAGCCGGTTAACACTTCGGCAACTGGATTGATTTGCGCAACAAGCCCATTTTTATCGGTTGTGATTACTCCATCACCAATACTGTACAAAGTGGATTTGAATTCAGCCTGGGATTTCCATAATTCAGTTCCCTTTTCAAGCAGTTCACGGTAAATATTTTTCTGTCGCGAAAAATATATCCATGCAAGTCCAGCTCCGGAAAGGAAGATTAGAAGAAGAGTAAAAATTGCTATCAAAATAGCTTTGTTCTTCATCTCGGAATAGATTTCGCTCTTATCAACCTTTGCAACCATGAACCAAGGGCTTAGTGGTACTTCCGAGAGATAGGAAAGCACCTCAATTCCACGATAATCTTTTCCTTCAAAAATTCCTTTTCTACCCAAAACCGCTTGTACTGCCGGTACTTCCTTTTTTGTCATCGGTATTTTTAGTTTTAAGGCGGTGTTTTTCCTATGGCGAAGCTCGTTTAAGTATATTATGTTTTCACCCTCTTTCCTTATTAGCAATGTTTCCGAAGTATAACTTGGAATTGGCCATGACTGAATTAACGGGAATAGATATCTGCTTGGGTTTACCCGAAAAACAATAACTGCTAAAGTATTATTAGCTCCTACTTTTAAAGGTGCAATTATATCCAGATGTAATTTTTTATGCTCACTACATTCATAGATATCTGTAAACTCTATTTTATTTGAGTCTAATACCTTATCTATTTTGTCTAGCGTGAATGCTGAAAGATTGCTTCCCATTGGCTCTATACTTACCAGCAGTTTTTTCCGTGCAGAAACAATTAGAATATCTTCATAATCATAGCTGGATTGAAGTACACAGATTCTATTTAGTATTTCCTTCTTGTGGAGAGAATTTTTAGGATTGTTTAGCAACCCCTCTATACTTTTAATGAAGTAAGGGGATGTTGAAAAAACGGTAGCATCTCCTATCCTTTCTTTTAGCCATTGTGAAAGCTGGTTAATCTTAAGATGGGAAATTGCTTGTATTTCATTCTGCTTATTTTTTTTAATGTGTCTTACTTCTGAAGTATAATATATATAAGCGCCAACACAGTATAACACACTTAACGCCGTTACCAAGAAAACTAAAATCTTTTTATTCAAAACCGGTGGTTTAGGATTTTCTCTCATACAATCACCTCAACAAGAATTTTCCTCTTATAGAAATTCTATAAGATGTTTATTATTCTAAATAATATAGTTTTTTGCAATGGGACGAATAGTAGTTGTTAAATTTCTTTGTAAACTATGTAGGTGTGAAAAACGATATGCCACTGAGAACAGTGA
>CAZEDR010000032.1:0-18555 GCA_964510975.1 uncultured Melioribacter sp.
CATTGAGTTATTTATCAATACAAGATTCATCTCCAAACGGAGATAATAGAGATACTACTGCTATCACCAAGTTTGGTCCATTTCCGGTAAATGAAATCCCATATGGAAAATTGCAGTTCGGTTCAAGAAAAGTACAAGGTTTTAGCATGTTCACATCTTTGCCGGGTATGCAATTTGCCTACATGGCAAAAGAGGGCGATCTGTATGATAATTCAAAAGTCCGGCAGTATAGAGCAAAATTTGATATAGCTTCACAGATAAATGAAAATAATTTTATAAAAGGCGGTGTTGAATATAACTACATTGATTTACAACATGATTACTGGGAGAAGTGGAATAATAATGCATACAACACTTACGAATTCAATTATCACCGTAAACCAACTCAAACCGCATTGTATGTTCAAGATCAGATAAATTATAACGAAATTGTTGCCAATATAGGCGTAAGAATGGATTATTATTATGGTGGCGGCGGAACATGGCCTACCGGCGATCCTTTCAATGAAGCTATGTTTAAACCGCAAAAGGTTGATACATCTTTGTATAGATATCTTGGAAATGGAAAATCTTTTATCTGGGATACATGGACTGCATATAACGATACTACGGGTGGAAATTTTTTACAGCCGATAAAAAATTATTTGGCAATTAGTCCACGTATTGGAATTTCTTTCCCGATAACAACCGAATCGAAGTTTTA
Source organism: uncultured Melioribacter sp. (assembly GCA_964510975.1). Lineage (GTDB taxonomy): Bacteria > Bacteroidota > Ignavibacteria > Ignavibacteriales > Melioribacteraceae > Stygiobacter. The sequence continues at coordinate 704 of CAZEDR010000032.1, forward strand.
TTTCAACTACGGACATTTCAGATCCAATCCACCTTATTACACAATGTTTCAGTTCCGGTATCGTTACGATAAAAATGGATTATACGACATGTCTAATCCTAATCTTGAGCCGCCAAGGACAATATCTTACGAACTTGGTGTAGCTTACAATTTTTTTGATAATTACATTCTTACAATTTCCGGTTATTCAAAAGATGTAACAGGTGAAGCCGGAACAGTTACATATAGAAATTCGGCTGGAACTGTTAATTATTCAAATCAAGCCAATAACCAGTATCAAGATATTCAAGGATTAGAAATTAATGTAACTAAGAATGATAACAGCTGGATTAGCGGCTGGATAAATTTTAATTATATGTTGAAGAAAAGAGGAAATACAGGAAGAAGTACTATTACAGATGTAACGATAAATAATGATCAAGTTGGTCTATATGCAGGCAACGAATCTAAAACTCTTCCTCAACCGCAACTAAACGCCAACATTACTTTTGTATCACCAGAAGATTTTGGACCGGAAGTATTCGGTTCAAATATTTTTAGCGGATGGAATCTTACTTTATTCGGCAGTTATGTTGCCGGAAGTTATTTTACTTATAATCCACTTGGATTGCTTCATTATACTAATAATCTTCAATACCCGGATTACTATATGCTGGATTTAAAATTATCTAAAGCATTTAAAATCGGTGGAGTAAGTGCTTCATTCTATGTTGATGTTTCCAATTTATTGAATTTAACAGTCAGTCAAATGAGTTCGGGTTATGATTTTCAAGATGCAACCGATAGAAACAACTACTTAAAATCATTACATCTACCACTTTATGATTCTCCTACTTATGATAAATTAAGAGCAGCTAACGCGGGTTCATATATTGCCGGAAATGATAAAATTGGTGATTTAAGATCAGATGATAAACCATATATCAACGATCCAAATTGGTCTTTCTTTAATTATAAACAGCCAAGAGATATTTGGTTTGGATTAAGAGTAGATTTTTAATCCACGCATAAATTGAGAATTAAAAATAATAATGGAGAAATAAATGAGATTTTGCGAAATGAACAAATTGAAGCTGATTCTTCAAAGGTTTTTGCTTCTCCTGGTTATTACAATTTTGGTTTATCCAATTGATAAAATTGAAGCACAACAGAAGACAGCAACAATGAGAGTCGGGCACTTCTGGGCAAGTGTAACCGATAATGGTTATAGAGGTAACGCAACATATACAGCCGGTTTCTTTCCAAATGATTACGATATTATCGGGATGAATGCTCAATATCTTATGGCAAATCAAGCTTCCGGTTTTTTAATTGCCACAAAAATGTTTAACAATCCTTACAAAACAGATCCAATACTTTATCCAAAAGGTCCTGTTGATACAACTGCGGTTTATGATCTGGTAAACGACTTCTTAAAAAATGGTTTAATAAGAACTCCGCTAACTTCATTCATGAGATACAAATACCCGAGTCAGAAGATTGTTAATCCAACTTCCACTCAAACTGTTCCGTTGAAAACTGAAGATTGGGGTGGAGTTTATGACCCGTCTAAATTTACCGGTGGAACTTATGATCAAATTATAAATGTAACTAACGAATATGTTTATGGAATTACAGTTAACAGAAAGGTGTTGGGCTGGAGCCAAAACTTTAATGATAACTATGTGATTTTTGATATGGAGTTTACAAATAACAGCACTCAGACATACGATAGTCTTTGGATACAAAGTAATTGTAATTTGTACAGCGTAGAATTATCTAACGGAAGAAATCCTTCACCACCAACCGGAGAAAGTTTTGTATCAAGAAGAACATGGCAGCATTATCATGGTGGCCGTTCAACCGATACATCAATGGTGTTTGTTGGCGGTAAAGTTAAAGGTAATTTAAGAGTGTTCTATGAATACTCTGCTGATGACGCGACTACAGCCGGGGACAATATGGGAGCTCCTTCTGTTACTCAAAATGGAAGAATGCTTGGAAACAATTTTCATTTCTACACAATTCTTCACGCATCAAAAAGCGCGTATACAAATTCTGCCGATGATCAAGATGATTTTTTGCAGCCGAAAATTACATACACGGGTAATCCAACTAAATTACCCGATCCGTCAGTAGGTGATCCTTACGGTGGAGGAAAGAGCTTTCTACTTATTAAGAACGGGACTTATGCCTTTGCGAAAATGGCGGGTAACACTTTTCCGGGAACGCGCCACTCTCTCAACCCGGATGAAGGCAATGTTGATTATTATAATTACATAGGCGCGGGACCGGATAACAATATGTACACAAGTTTTGGTCCTTATAAATTGGCTCCGGGTCAAAAGATTCATATAGTATATGCAAATGGTTGGACCGGTCTTGATATTAAAAAAGCGAAGGAGATTGGTAAGAAATGGTTGAATAACACATTGCAAGAAGAACCAAGCAACATGCCCAATGCAAATACCGGCTGGCTTCCTTCTAATTTTGCATTTCCAAGTGGAGCTACGGCAATTGATAAACTCAAAGATAAATGGCTTAGCTCGGGAATAGATTCTGTAATGTTAGCTGCATACAGAGCAAAATGGAATTACGATCATAAATATCAAATTCCTCAAGCTCCTCCTCCTCCATCTATAGTAACAATCTCTGCATATGGAGATGGAACCGAAATTAGTTGGTCGGCTCCGGAAGCAGAAGCGTTACCAAACTTTGCCGGTTATAGAATAATGAGAAGAGTTTCAAATGCCGATACAACATTCTACGAAGTGATTTATGATTCGGATAAAAACGATAAAAGTGCCAGTCATACTTATAAAGATGTTGGTGTTATGGCTCTTGCTCAGTATTATTATTACATGCAAACAAAAGCGCTCATCTCTCTTACAGATGTAAATGCTGATCCTACCACAAGAGGAAAAATAATTTATAGCAGCCGATTGTTATTCCCGAATATCTATTGGGTTAATCCTCCGCGCCTTTCGCAAAATGATTTATCGAAAATTAGGATAGCTCCTAATCCATACAACATTAACGATCCATTGCTTAGAACTTTTGGCTATACAGACCAACGCGCTATAAATTTTTATAATCTTCCAGCTTCGTGCGGTATCCAAATTTTTACAGAAAACGGAGACTTAATTAAATCAATTACGCATGAAAGTACGGTAAGAGCAGGATCGGAAACATGGGATATGATTACCGATAGTCAGCAAGTAATTAGCAGCGGTGTCTATATTGCTGTTATTAAGAACGCAGCAGGAGAGCAGACATTTCTAAAATTTGTTGTTGTCCGTTAAGATCAAGGAGAAATGAAAATGAAAACAAAAAAAATATTATTCACTTTGATTATCGGACTAACAATAGCATCTCAAACTTTTGCTCAGATTAGTCTGAACAAGCTTGGTCAGAGTACAATGAATTTTCAGCTTGTGAGTACATCTCCCAAAGCGAGCGCAATGGGAGAAGCGTTTTACACAATCGGTTCCGGCTCGGAAAGTGTGTTCTTTAATCCGGCCGGACTTTCAACTACAAAATCTCAGTTCGATGTAACACTAAACTACACTCAATGGATAGCGGATATCGCTTATCTCGGTGGTGCTTTTGCATACAACATGGATAATTATGGAACTGTTGCGCTAAGCTTTTTAACTGTTGATTACGGCACAATCTACGCAACCAGCTTGGATCCATTGCAATCAAGCGCAAGCGGTTACATTGATAATGGTGAGATGAGTAACATTGGCGCCTATTCTTTTGGATTGAGTTACGCTAAATCTATCAGCGAGAAATTTTCAATTGGTGGTAACGTACGTGTGGTTGGGCAAAACTTAGGCACTAACACCTTTGTTGATGGTTCTACAATAGATAATAACGCACAGAAAATAGTTTTTGACGCGGGTGTACTTTACAATACCGGATTCAAAGATTTCCGTTTTGGAATGGCGATTAGAAATTTCTCATCCAACATTAAGCGTGAAGAAATAAACGAACAGCTCCCGCTTACATTTACAATGGGTGGAGCGGTAAATGTTTTAGCTTTCATTCTTCCGGAATCGAAAAATGATGTTCTAACACTTGCTGTGGATTTTCTCCATTCCAATTCTTACTCGGAAAGAATTAACATTGGCGCCGAGTACAAGTTTTTAGGAATGGTTGCTTTGCGTGCCGGATATCAAACAAATAGAGATGTTGCTTCATGGTCGGCAGGTGCCGGTTTTAACACCGAACTTTCCGGTTACAATTTGCAAGTGAACTATTCGTTTTCTAAGATGAAGGTATTTGATAACGTAAACCGGATTTCGCTGAACTTTATGTTTTAGTGAATTGAGTGGATAAATCCCGATGCTGTCATGTTAAGAGAAAAAAGGATTTGGACTAAAGTCCAGTAAGACCTGGTTGTTGAGAAACCCCACGCTTAACAGCGTGTGTGATAATTCGGTTTTTTAGAGAAAATGTTTCGATTTCAGTTTAAAAACGAAACCAAAATTCACTTGACACCCTATTTTCACACAGCCTCTTAAGCGTGGGGTTAAGCCAAGTAAAAAATAAAATAGGGCTTTAGCCCGCAAGTTTACCCGACAGCAATGAGAGCAATCTTCTCTCTGCATGATTGTCTAATAAAACTATACGGAATCTAGAATGAAAAAAGTTTTGGTAATTTTTTTAATTCTACTCTCACACATTTCAGCGCAGCAATCTGAAATAGTAAAAGACACTTCATTCAACACAAAATCTACCGCAATCAAAATCGCTAAGAATTTCCCAAACGCAAAAGTTGTAGAAGCTATTGTTCTGGGAAATGTTGTTGCAAGTTATGATATAGTTTACGCTTCACGTGATAATCATAAACTGCGCTTGGATATATTTTCTCCAAAACCAGTAAGTAATAAACCTTTACCGTTTGTAATGATTATGCATGGCGGCGGATGGCGCAGCGGCGATAAAAGTATGGAATGGCCAACTGCAATCCATCTCGCAAAGAATGGTTATATCGCCGCAAACGTTGAATACAGATTATCCACAGAAGCAAAATATCCGGCAGCTATTCATGATCTGAAAGAAGCAATTAGATGGATTAGAAAGAATGCAAAGAAGTTAAACATAGATCCAAATAAAATTGCTGTTAGCGGCTGCTCGGCTGGTGGCGAACTTGCGGCGTTTCTTGGAACAACCGGCGGCTTAAAACAATTTGAAGGATTGGGAGAAAACAAAAATATTTCAAGCGCTGTTCAAGCTGTTATTGATGTTGATGGAGTAGTTGATTTTACAACTCCGGCAGAAAGTGGAAAAGATAATCATCCGGCAAAGCCATCTGCTGGTAAAGCTTGGTTCGGTGCATCGTATAAAGAAAATCCAAAAATTTGGGAAGAAGCTTCTCCAATAAAATATCTCAGCGAAAAAACTCCGCCGATACTTTTTATTAACAGCGCGCTGGAACGTTACCACGCCGGACGCGATGAAATGATTGAAAAATTAAATGAGCTGAATATTTATTCCGAAGTTCACACAATACCAAATACTCCGCATCCGTTTTGGCTTTTTCATCCTTGGTTTGATGAAGCAATGACCTACATGGTTAACTTTTTAGATAAAGTTTTCAAAACAAAATAAATGAAGTACTAGGAGTAAAAATGGAATCAACGACAAAAGAAAATGGAAAAGATTTTTCACGTAGAGATTTTCTTAAAGTTTCTGCTGCTGCCGGTGCTGGTGTTTTATTTAGCGGTAGCGTTTTAGCAAACACCTTTAGCTCTCTTAGTTCAAAGAAAAGATTTGCTGTGGTTGGAACCGGGCACCGCACTGAACTTTGGCAAGGCGCAATTTATAACGAGTACAAAGACACTTGCGAGGTTGTAGGTTTGTGCGACACTAATCCCGGTAGAGGAGAGCGTTACCAAGAAATGGCGCAGAAACTTACTGGTAAAACTCCGCCGTTTTATGAAGCCAAAGAATTTGATAAGATGATTTCCGAAACCAAGCCACACACTGTAATCGTTACAACTATGGACAGCACGCATGATTATTACATTTGCCGCGCTATGGAATTGGGCTGCGATGTAATAACAGAAAAGCCAATGACAAACACTGCCGAACGGTGCCAGAGAATTGTTGACGCTCAAAATAAGTTTGGCAAGACGGTAACGGTTACATTTAACTACCGTTATTCTCCGCCTCGTACACAAGTTAAAGATTTGTTAATGAGCGGAACAATTGGTGATATACTTTCGGTAGATTTTCATTGGATGCTCAATACTCATCATGGTGCAGATTACTTCCGCCGCTGGCACGGTTTAAAGAAATATTCCAACGGATTATTACTTCACAAATCAACTCATCATTTTGATTTAGTGAACTGGTGGATGTCGGCTATTCCGGTTACTGTTACTGCAATGGGGAAGAAAGAATTCTATACTCCGGAAACCGCAAAGCGGCTTGGCTTAAATAGTTATCACGAGCGGTGCCATACTTGTCCGGAAAAAGACAAATGCGCATTCGAGCTTAGTCTGGCAAAAAATAAACGTCTAAAAGAATTGTATCTCGATCAGGAACATTACGATGGTTACTTCCGCGACCGCTGTGTATTCCGTCCCGAAATTGATATTGAAGACACAATGAATGTAATTGCGAAATATGATAACAACGCAACACTAAGTTATTCGCTCAACGCGTTTAATTCTTGGGAAGGTTACTATATTGTTTTCAACGGAACAAAAGGAAGACTTGAACATAAGATTGAAGAAAAAGTTTACGTTGCCGGAGATGGAAGTGTACAAGGCGGTTCTAAAGAAGGTGGAACAACAACAAGAATATATCCTCTTCGCGGCGCTGCAAAGGATGTTAAGGTTTGGACCGGCGAAGGCGGACATGGCGGTGGTGATGTTTTAATGCTGGATGATGTTTTTTCAAGTACAAAGAAGAATGACAAATATCTTAGAGCAGCAGATCAAAGAGCCGGAGCGTATTCGATATTAACCGGAGTTGCAGCAAATTTATCAATGGCTCAAGGAAAGGAAATTATTATTGCTGAATTGGTAAAGAACATAGGCAGACCGGAGTTTCCAACAATGCCTAAGCATACAGACCCAATAGAAATGCCTCCCAAATAGGTTTTGGTTATTAATTGTGTGTTTTAGAAAGTGCCATTTCAGCAAAAAGTGAAATGGCACTTTTTTTTGCCAAGGAATTGGCAAGTACGTTCACAACTTTAAAGGACGCTAGCAACATAACCGTTGCAAATTCTGCCGTAAATCAATATGTTCATAAGAAGAGCTTTAAGTATGAAATTAAATTCTGATAAAGAAAACCTTAGGTAAAGGCCGGTTATGAATCTGAGAGCTGGAATAAAAATTGAAGATGTTGATATCAGTAAATTGAGCGTAGCTGAAATCAAAAAATTAATTTTAGAACTCAACGAAAAAGTAACCCGCATGAGCTTACTACTTGATGAAGCTCAAGTAAAAACTAATTCGGGCAGTTTTGATTATGATGTTGAAACGGGAGTAATAGATTGGTCAGATCATAATTTTGAAGTTTTTGGATTGGATAAAAAAAATGGAGAACCGAGCCTATCAGAATTTATAAATCATATTGTACAGAGCGATCAGCAGTATGTAAAAAATGCATTGGAGAAAGTAATTATGACCGGCAATCCATTCGATGTTACTTATAGATGGAGATGCCCGGATGGAAAAACTCGCTTCATCAACAGCATTGGCGGTTTAAAATCCGATGAAACTACCGGAAGGAAAATTCTTGTTGGAATAAACCAGGACGTAACTGATAAAAAGAATATAGAAGAAGAGGTTCGTAAGAATGCCAGGAAACATCAAGCTATAATAAGTACAACACACGATGGCTTTTTTGTAATAGATAAAAATGGAAGAATAGTTGAAACGAATCCGGCTTTTCGGTCTATGATTGGTTTTACCGGAAATGAATTGCTCGAAATGAATGTAGCAGACCTTGATGCGAGTGAATCCGCTTTTGATGTACAAACACATATTCAAAAAATAACAAACCAAGGGTGGGATCAATTTGAATCGAGACACAGACGTAAAGATGGCGTAGTGATTAGTATTAACATCAGTTCCACTTTTTTACAAGTGGAAGGTGGAATCATAATTAATTTTGCCAGAGACATAACAACTGCTCGTATAGAAAAGGACCTACTAGAAGCAAGAATAAGAATTGAAGAATTTTCTTATTCTCATTCGCTTGATGAACTATTGCAAAAATGTATAGATGAAACAGAGTTACTCACAGGTAGTAATATTGGCTTTTATCACTTTGTTGAAGAAGATCAAGAAAATCTTCGTTTGCAAATGTGGTCCAGTAACACACTTGAGAATATGTGTTCAGCTGAGGGTAAAGGATTTCATTACTCAATAAGCAAAGCCGGAGTTTGGGTGGATTGCGTTAAAACTAAGAAGCCGGTTATCCATAATGATTATACCAATCTAAAACATAAAAAGGGATTACCAGACGGTCACGCAAAAGTAGTAAGAGAATTAGTTGTCCCGGTTATTCGCGGTAATAAAATAAAAGCAATTCTCGGAGTGGGAAATAAAAGAACCAACTACCATTCGGCTGATATTGATGTTGTAAGTAAACTAGCAGATTTAGCATGGGACATTGTTGAAAGAAAAAGGGCGGAAGAAGCACTTAGCAGCAGCGAATACAAATACAGAACTTTATTCAAATCATTACATCAAGGAGTTTTTTATCAAAATGCAGATGGAAAATTAATTGATGCAAATCCAGCCGCATTAGAAATACTTGGTCTTACAAATGAACAGTTTGAACAAAGGGACTCTTTTCATCCGGAATGGTTTACTGTTGATGAAAGGGGAGTGAAACTCGAACCGGAAAAACAACCTTCAATGATTGCACTAAAAACCGGTAAACCGGTTGATGATTTTCCTCTTGGTGTTTTCAATCCGGTTAAAAAAGAAATTGTTTGGTTGATTGTTAATGCAATACCACAATTTTTCAAAGATGAAAAAACTCCATCGCGGGTATTTGTCTCTATGCAAGATATTACCGAAAGAAAAAGAAGTGAAGAAAAATTCAGACAAATATTTGATGAATCGCCAATTGGAATAGGAATAAGTGATCTAAATGGAAAAATTATACAAGCTAATCGCGCAATAGAAAAGATTTCCGGTTATGATCTTTCGGTCGATAAGAATCTCAAAGTCACAGATTTGTATGCTAAGAAAAATGAGAGAGAGTTATTATTAAGAAAGTTACAAGAAGATGGATTTGTTCATGATTATGAAGTTCTGTTTAAAAAGAAAAACGGAGAAAATTTTTATGCTTTACTCAATGTAGATAAGATTAAGGTCGGTTCTTCCAATTATTTGATGGCTAACTTGCGCGATATAACTCCACAAAAACATGCCGAAAATGCCTTAATAGAAAGTGAAGAAAAATTTAGACAGCTAGTTGAAAGATCTGACGAAATTTTCTACCGGCAAGATATTGATACTGCCAAATTTGAGTATATAAGCTCTAAAGCAAAAGACATTCTTGGTTATTCTTCCGAAGAGTTAACAGAAATGGATCATAGTGAACAAAAAGCACATATCCATCCGGATGATTTATCAACTCTGAACAATTTTAGAGAACAGATAATTGCAGCAGATGAAATGGGTGAGAAAAATGTTGAACGTGCATTCCGGCTTAAACATAAGAACGGCGAGTATAGGTGGATGTATGGAAATTATTCACTTGTTCGAGATGCTGAAAACAAACCTAAGTTGATTGTAGGCAGTCTCCGCGATATTACAAATCAAAAAAACTTCGAAGAAAAACTTCAGAAATCTAACGAAAGCTACCAATTAGCTATTGACGGGGGGGAGCTAGGAACTTTTGATGTTGATTTAAAATCCGCTCAGGTAATAGTTAACGAACGCTATTTGTCTATGATCGGGTATGAATTAAATGAGAAGGAAGAATTTAGAACTCATAATTGGCGAGACAAAATTCATCCGGATGATCAGCCTCAGGTTCAGAATTTAATTACGAAAATAGAATCCGGCGAAATTAATGCAATGGAAGTTGAATATAGAATTCAACATAAGAACGGCAACTGGATCTGGATTTCGGACAGATGTAAAGGCTACAATTATGATAACAATGGAAAACCCCGGCGAGCTGCCGGAACACATAAAGATATAACTGCAAGAAAAAATGCCGAAGAAGCATTAAGAGTGAGCGAAGCAAAGCTTTCTCAAGCAATGATTGCTGCACACCTTGGTCATTGGGAACATGATTTAATAACTGATATACTCACATTTAACGACGAGTTTTATGCTCTTCTTAAAACGGATATTAACAAAGTAGGAACTTACCAACTAAGCCCTAAAGAATATGTCGAAAGATTCGTTCACCCCGATGACCGTTCTATTATTCCCGAAGCAATTAAAAAAGCTTTGGATAGTGAAGAAACCAATGAATCGTTCAGATTCGAACACAGAGTATTATTTGGGGATGGCACTACAGGTTATATCGTAGTTCAGTTCAAAGTGATAAAAAACGAAAAAGGTGAATCGGTTAAAACAATTGGTGTTAACCAAGACATCACGGAAAGAAAGTTAAACGAGTATTTATTACGAGCTAGCGAAGAAAAATACCGATATTTATTTGAGGCTAATAAAGATGCTGTTGCCCTTTTCCCATTCGACGAAACGGGTGCGATACACAATTTTTCTCAAGTTAACAAAGCAACAACAGACATACTGGGATACACTAAAACTGAACTATTGAATCTTTCGGTTGCTGATATTGAAATTGGTTTAACTCCGGAAAAAGTTAAAAATAGAATTGACCAATTGTTTAGTAGTGGAGTAACTTCCTTCGAAGCAGAAGTGATGCATAAGAATGGATCAAGAATCCCAATGGAAATGAAAACCTCTATTGCCTTGATTGAAGGGAAGAAATATTTATTAACAATTGCCCGCGATATTGAAGATAGGAAGAATGCAGAAAAAGCATTATTAGAAAGTGAAACACGCTATAAGAGTATTGTGCAAGAGTTATTGGTTGGAATAACTATTCATGTTGATGGGGAGATTGTATTTGTAAACGAAGCAATGAAGAGAATAATGGGAGGCACTAAGAATGAGGAATTTATCGGTAGGTCAATATTTGAATTTGTTCATTGCGACGATAGGCAAATGGTAATAGATGCAATTACATCTAGCCTAAATGTTGCGGATTTATCCTCCGGGGAAAGCTCGTTGGTAATTGAAGAGCGCTTGATAAAATTGGATGGAACAATAATCACTGCGGAAGCCTCGGCAATAAGTTTAGAATACTATGGTAGACAAGCTTTAATGGTAATGATCAACGACATAACAGAAAGAAAACTTGCCGAAAAAGCATTGGAAGAGAGCGAGAAAAACCTTACCTCAATAATAAATGCTACTCCGGATATAATCTGTTTCAAAGATGGAGAAGGCAGATGGCTTAAAGCTAACGAAGGAATACTAAATCTTTACGAATTAACAAATGTGGATTATGCGGGCAAAAAAGAATTGGAGTTGGCTGAATTTACCGCTCCAATATATAAAGAAGGATTTCGAATATGCACTGAAACAGATGATACTGCCTGGAAGTATGGAGTTCAGTCTAGAACAGAAGAAGTAATACCAAGAGCCAATGGAGAAGAACGAGTTTACGACGTAATCAAAGTTCCTTCATTTAACGAAGATGGCTCTCGCAAAGCATTGGTAGTTTTTGGACGCGATGTTACCGAGCGAAAACATTTGGAAAATACTTTGCGGCAAAGCGAAGAGAAGTTTCGCAATTTTTTTGATGCGGATCTTGCCGGAGACTATAAAAGCTGTGTTGATGGAACACTTTTGGATTGCAATCCGTCATTCCTAAAAATTTTAGAGTTTGATTCTAAAGAGCAAGCCATTTCAACTAATATGAAAGATATTTACCCAAAAGTGACGAATAGAGCCGCTCTTTTGGCGAAACTGAAAAGAGAAAAATCTTTAGAACTTGTTGAGACAAAACTTATTACTCGAAAAGGTAGAGAAATTATTGTAATTGAAAGCATGATTGCTGAGTTCGATGTCAAAGGTAAGTTTGTGGGGGCAACCGGTTTTATGATAGATGTAACTCAGCTAAAGATTAGCGAAAGAGCTCTTAAAGAAAGTGAGAAAAATTACCGCGAATTATTTAACAGAATGCAAAGCGGCTTTGCTTACCATGAAGTTGTTTGTAATAGAACCGGGAAAGTAGTGGATTATCGATTCTTGGCTGTTAACCCAATGTATGAAAAACTAACCGGCTTTAAAGCTGAAAATTTATTGGGCAGAACTGTCTTAGAGGCAATACCGGCAACAGAACAATACTGGATTGAAACATATGGTAAAGTTGCGCTAGGCGGTAAACCGTTACGCTTTGAACAATATTCTGTAGAAGTAGGAAAGTATTTCAAAGTTCTCGTCTATTCACCCGAGAAATTCAAGTTTGCTACAATCTTTGAAGATATTACTGAAACAAAGAAAACAGAGGAAAAGATTAGACAGCTTTCTATGGCAGTAGAGCAAAGTTCTGCAACCGTGGTAATTACTAATGTTGATGGGACGATTGAATATGTTAATCCTATCTTTACTAAGCTTACAGGCTATAGTTCTGAGGAAGTAATAGGTAAAAATCCACGTATTCTTAAATCCGGCTATTCTACGGAACAAGATTATAAATCTTTGTGGCGCAGTATAAAATCCGGTAAAGATTGGAGCGGAATTTTTAACAACCGTAAAAAAAACGGCGAGTTATATTGGGAAGCTTCTGTTATTAGCCCGATGCGCGATTCAAAAGGTAAGATTACCCACTTTATTGCTATCAAAGAAGACATAACTGAAAAGATAAAAAAAGACAGGGAGCTTGAAGCCTATAAACTTGATTTAGAAAGGATGGTTGAACAAAGAACGCAAGAGCTAAACCTAAGTAATGTTAAACTTCAGGAAGAGGTAGTAAGGCAAAAGAATACCGAAGCACTTCTGAAAGTTTCGTTGACAAAAGAGAAAGAACTTAGCGAATTAAAAACCCGCTTCATTTCAACAACCTCTCATGAGTTCAGAACTCCACTTACTTCAATTCTTTCATCTACAGAACTTTTGCAGAAGTATGGCAAAAAATGGAGCGAAGAAAAATTTGCAGAGCATGTAGACCGCACCAAACGCGCAGTTGAATACTTAGTTAAACTTCTTGAAGATGTTCTAACCATAAGTCGTACAGAAAGTGGAAAAATTGGTTTCGATCCGGCAAAAATTAATCTTAAAAACTTCTGCAAAGACATTATTAAAGAAACAGAGTCTCAAGCAAAAGAAAACCACAAGCTTATTTTCATGTATAAGCCTAAACTTCAAGAATTTTCACTCGATCCTAAATTGCTGAAGTTTATTCTACTGAACTTAATTGTAAATGCATATAAGTATTCTCCGGCTGGAGGAGAGGTATCGTTCATAGTAACCAGCAACAAGCAGAATGTAAATTTTACGGTTTCCGACCACGGAATAGGAATACCGGATGAAGAAAAACCTTACATCTTTGATAACTTCCACAGAAACAAGAATAGTGTGGATATTCCGGGTACCGGACTTGGACTTGCTATTGTTAAAAGATCCGTGGAAATTCATCACGGAACAATTGGATTCATTTCCAAACTCAATATTGGAACAACTTTTAAGGTTTCACTTCCAATACATTTTCAAAAAGATGAATCTGCTGTTACTCAAATTAACAGTTCTATTGATTAAAACTGAGAAATCTAATGGGAAGTAATTATAGAAGAAATTTAATTCTTCAAGTTTTTGCAGCAGTAGTAGTACTAGCGGCTGCCGGGTTGGTTTATATTTTTTATGAAAGGGAAAATATTACAAACGAAAAATATAACGAACTTGCTCTTGTTGCTAATCTTAAAAGCACCGAAATATCTTCCCATTTCAATTCAGAACTTGAGGATGCAAAACTGATTGCTAGTGATATTTTTGTTTTAGATAGAATTAATAAATTTTTAACCGGGAACGAGGGAGGTCATCTTAACCTGATTAACAGATTTAAAAGCATTGAAGTGCAGCATGATTATTCTGATGTTTTGCTTGTTTCTCCGGAAGGAAAAATCTTAGTATCTGGAGAATCAAAATCTCAAGCTCTAAACCCAGCACTACTAATGTCTATTAAGGATTGTATTAATCTTCAGAAGGTTGTATCAACTGACTTATATAAATCAGCAGATAATAAAAATATTATTTATGATTTTGTAGCTCCGGTTTTGAATGAACTTAAGAAAACAATAGCAGTATTAATATTTAGAAAAGATCCCGAAAAAGAGTTATTCCCAATGATTCAGCACTGGCCTCTTCCTAGTGAATCTGCAGAAAATTTGATTGTCCGAAAAGATTCAAATTATGTTCTTTTTCTTAACGAATTGCGCTTTAAGAAAAATGCGGCACTAAACTTTAAAATCCCATTAACAAGAACAGAAGTTCCGGCAGTTGGAGCAGTTCTTGGTAAAACCGGAATTTTCAGAGGATTAGACTACCGGGGCGTTGAAGTATTATCAGATATTCGCCATATATCCGGCACTAATTGGTTTTTAATTTCAAAGATTAATACAAGCGAAATATTTGCTGAGCTAAATTTTAGGACAGTTTTAACCGTTGTGCTGGTTTTGTTTTTAATGTTCTTTGTAGTTAGCGGATTTGCTCTGTTTCATTATTACCGCCAAAGAGGACACTATAGAGAGTTGTTTAACAAAGAAAAAGAAATTCGTGCTGCGCACGAAGAATTTCGAACAACTCTATACAGTATTGGTGATGGTGTAATTACAACCGACACTAATGCCAGAGTTAAACAGATGAACTACGTTGCCGAAAAACTTACCGGCTGGAAAGAAGAAGAAGCTGTTGGCAAAACAATTCAAGAAGTATTCGAAATAATAAATGAAGATTCTCGCAAAACAGTAGAGAACCCGGTAGCAAGAGTGCTTAGGGAAGGTGTGATTGCAGGGCTTGCCAACCATACGTTATTAATTTCGAAAGATGGAACAGAAACTCCTATTGCAGATAGCGGTGCACCAATTAAACAAGCTGAAGGAGAAATTGAAGGTGTAGTTCTGGTTTTCCGAGATCAAATTGAGGAACGGGAAGCTAAAAGACAATTGGAGGAAAAAGAATATTGGTTAAGAGAATCTCAGCGCATTGGAAGAATTGGTTCTTACGATTTAGATATTGCTAAACAAGAGTGGACTTCTTCTGAAGTGCTTGATGAAATATTTGGTATTGAAAAAGATAGCAAAAAAACTTTGATGAGTTGGAATGCTTTAATACATCCGGATCACCAAAGTGAAATGTTGAACTACTTTTTGAATGACGTTGTAAAGAATAAGGAGCTTTTTAATAAGGAATATAAAATTGTAAGAGTTAACGATGGTGAAGTACGGTGGGTGTGGGGACATGGGGAACTGATGTTTAATGAAAGCGGTAATCCACTTAGAATGTTTGGCACTATACAAGATGTAACCGATAGAAAACTTGCAGAAATTGAAGGGGCTAAACTTTCGCGAATGGTGGAAAATTCCTTAAACGAAATTTATGTTTTTGATGTAGATACATTGAAGTTTGTTTATGTGAATTACGGGGCACTACAAAATATTCGGTATACATTGGAAGAGATGAGGAGTCTTACCCCGCTTAACATTAAACCGGAATTCTCTGAAGAACGCTTCAAAGAAACTGTCCAACCCTTAGTCTCCGGTGAACAAGAAATACTAATCTTTCAAACAATTCACAGACGAAAAGACGGAACAGAATATCCGGTAGAAGTTCACTTGCAAATTTCAAGAGCAGGAGAAAGGCCATTATTTTTCGCAATTATTAACGACATCTCTATTCGTAAGCGAAACGAAGAGGCACTCCGAGAAAGTGAAGAGCAGTTCCGTAAAATGTTCGAGGTTGCATCGGTTGGAATTGTACAGGTTCTCCCTCAAGAAGGCAGAATAATAAATTGTAACGACAAGTATTGCGAGCTTATTGGTTACACAAGGGAAGAGTTAATAGATATTCCTTTCAAAGATCTGACATATGTAGATGACCGTAAGGAAGACTGGGAGAAATTTATGAAAGCAGTTAGGGGTGAGACTGCAAATTATTTAAATGAAAAAAGATATATCAAAAAAGATGGTTCTCTTATTTGGATTAGAATAAACGCTGCAATAATTCGCGATAATTCCGGAAGGCCTATAAAAACAGTTGCAATAGTTGAAGATATTAGTGAAAGAAAGAAAATGGAAGAGGCAATTAAACAAAGGATTGTTACTCTTACAGAGCCAATCAGCTCAAATCAACAAATATCTTTTGACGATTTATACAATATCGATGATATTCAGAAGCTGCAAGACGATTTTTCTACTGCCACTGGTGTTGCCTCAATTATAACTATGCCGGATGGGACTCCTATAACCAGGCCAAGTAACTTTTGTAGGCTATGCAGCGATGTAATAAGAAGCACAGAAAAAGGTCTTAACAATTGCATGAAGTCCGACTCTGTGCTTGGCGGCTGTAATCCTCATGGGCCAACAATACAGCCATGTCTTAGCGGCGGTCTTTGGGATGCCGGTGCTAGTATAACTGTAGGTGGAAAACATATAGCTAACTGGCTTATTGGGCAAGTTAGAAATGAAGAAATTAATATAGATAGTGTAATTGCTTATGCCGACGAAATAGGTGTAGACAAAAACATTTTTAGCACTGCACTATCCGAAGTTCCAGTCATGTCTAATGAAAAATTCACTAGTGTGGCTAATGCACTTTATACTTTTGCTAATGAGCTTTCTGCTAAAGCATATCAGAATATTCAACAAGCCCGGTTTATTTCTGAAAGAGAGGTTATTGAAAAAGCTATACGAGATCGCGAGCAAAAGCTTTCTGTCACACTACAATCTATTGGAGATGCTGTAATTGCTACAGATGTAAATGGAATAATAATTAATATGAATCATATTGCTGAACGCTTAACCGCCTATACTTTGGAAGAGGCGCTAAGTAAACCTCTTACAAAAGTTTTTAATATTGTTAATGCTCAAACACGGGTTAAAGTTGAAAATCCGGTTGAACGTGTGATTAGGGAAGGTGAAATTATCGGTTTAGCTAATCATACAATTCTAATTGCAAGGGATGGAACTGAATATCAAATTGCTGATAGTGCTGCACCTATCAAAGAAGCAAACGGCGAAATTACCGGTGTTGTACTTGTGTTTAGAGACCAGACAGAAGAGTACAAAGCGCAGTTAAGGCTGGAAGAAAATGAAAGGAAATTTAGAACAATCTTTGACACAAGCCCGGACGCAATAACTATCTCACGATTGGAAGATGGACAGTTTGTTGATTTTAATGATGGATTCTGCCAGTTAACCGGGTATACCAGAGAGGAAGCTAAAGGCAAAACTGCAGTTGAATTGAACATTTGGTATGACCCGGTTCAAAGAAACGCGCTAATTAGCAATCTTATAGAAAAGCACTACGTTGACAATATGGAAATTATGTTCAGAAAGAAAGATGGAAGAATAATAATTTGCTATACAAGTTCCAGACTGATAACTGTTGAAGGAAGCCAATATATACTAGCTGTAAACCGGGATGTAACCGAAAAAGTTGAAAGCGTTAAAGAGCTGGAACAATACCGAAACCATTTGGAAGAAATGATTGATTTACGTACAAACGAGTTGAACGCGGCTAATCAAAAGTTGATGGAAGAAATTGAAAAGGAAAAAGAGGTAGAAGCAAAATTAGAAGAAACACTTTTAAGAGAGCAAGAACTTAGCCAACTCAAATCCCGTTTTATTTCTACTA
>CAZEDR010000033.1:0-18291 GCA_964510975.1 uncultured Melioribacter sp.
CTTGACCGGTTCCGTAAAAATCAAAGTCCCCGTTAACTTGGAATCTAGTTGTTCTATTTGTCTTATAAATTTGTTCACCAACTATATTTGCAAAAGTCAAAGAAGCCGGATAAGTTGGGACGGTGTTCTTGCCTTGAAAAAGAATTAAAGTATAGTTTGCTTTTGTAGCAGTTCCAGTTGCGTTGCTATGTATGGCATGAAAATAATCTACATTATTGGTGTTTGCAATTGCTACAATTTGAGAAAGTGGTAAATCATCATTTGTTGTATTTGTAACTCTAGACATAACAACTGTAGCGCCTAAACTTTCAAGCATAGTTTTGAGGTAAAGCCCCTTTGTTAAGTTTCCATCTGATTCCCAAAAAGTAATACCATTTCCGAGCGGAATCTCTCTATCGTTTGAATCATGACCGCCATGGCCCGGGTTAATACAAATTTTATATCCGGCTAAAGATTGAGCACTTATGTTTACAATAGTTAGAGCAAAAAGAACAATAATCAATTTTATTTTTTTCATGGTGTCTTCGTTATTCGTATTTCAATTTAATTTTTCTAATCTGTCCGTTATCTGTGTTGTAGTAAACATCGGCGTTTGTTGTTCCCCATTTAGGGTAAAGTGAAATTTCATCTCTTTGCGAAGTAATATTGAAATACTTTCCCGTAACTAAATTAGCAATGTAAACTTCGGAAGAGATTGTGTTTACACCGTTATCCAGATCCTTCATAAACAAAATCCAGTTGCCGTCCGGCGACCATGTAGGATAATTTGCGTAACCGATTTTATTCAGCACTTTTCCTTCCAAGTTGGTAACATAAGTTCCTCTTCCGGCATAAGTAAAAAGTAATTTAGTTTTTTCGGGGGATAAAGAAGCCCAGATATAATTACCTTCGCCAAGAGGCTGCAAAACTTTTTGGCTGCTGTTTTCGGTAAGAACAATTTTAGAATCTTGTATATAAACTACTTTTTCCGGCGAAGAAGTTTTTTGAAGCATATTCTGCTTCATTGTATTGCGCACTTCTGTATCTCTTACATAATTCTTGAAAGCGTTGCTGTTATCCCTATTCAATTTTAAGTCTCTAACACCATCTTCCAGCACAACGGATTTTTTTGTAACTGCATCGTAAGAAAGCAAAGAAGAGAATCTCTTTCCTTTAACAAACTTATCTTCTCTGAAAAGCACTTCGCTGCTAACGGGACTAAATGCGGGCTCGTAACCGGCACCATTTGCATCTGTAATCTTAACAATTTTTCCGGTGGACAAATTCTTAGACCACAAACCTTTATAGCTTTCGCTTGAGAACAAAAGGCTCGCTCCATCCGGACTTACAGTCGGATAATAAAAAGCTCCATCCTTCGGATTAGTTACAGCTGCATTTTCTACTACAGTAACTTTTTGAGCAGATATTTGTGCCGCAATTAGTAAAACTATTATTAAAAACCTTTTCATCTTTACTCCAGTTGATACCTATTATTTGAGGTATAATTTATTCCTTATTTGCGGGATAATAAACAGCTTTAATTGAAATAGACCGATTTTTCTGAGTGTAAAATCTATAATTCTACTTCAAAATCTAACTACACAATTAGGTGGTTATGGAATATTCGGAAATTGATAATTTGGCAATGCTGAAAACAGATAGCTGTAGCAAATAAAACTTCAACCAACAAGCATAGTCCTATGAGTTTATCAATTAGACCTTACAAGAAATTGGATTTGCCTTACTTATACGAAATTTGCCTTAAAACCGGAGACAGCGGAAAGGATGCAACTCATTTATACAGAGATTCCTTACTGCCCGGGCATTTTTATGCCGCGCCTTACGCGGTTTTTCATCCGGAATTAACTTTTATCTTAGCTGAAAACGAGAAACCGGTTGGTTATATAATCGGCACTGATAATTCGCAAGCATTTTATGAAATTGCAGAGAAGGAGTGGTTCCAATCTCTAAGAGCAAAATATCCGATGCCGAACGAAAGTGATTCTTCGCCAGACGCGAGAATTATTCGCATAATTCACAAAGGGCACGTTCCCAAACCGGAATTGCTTTCTTATCCGGCACACTTGCATATTGATATTCTGCCGGAAGGACAAGGACGTGGTATGGGAAGAAAACTGATCGAAACATTCATTAATAAACTTGTCGAAATGAAAGTGCCTGCACTTCATCTCGAAGTTGGAAAACGCAATACTAATGCAATTCAGTTCTACGAGAAGGTCGGGTTTAGTGTAATTAAGGAATATGAATATTCAATCGGTTACGGCATTAAATTATTAAATTAGCAACAGCCAAAATTTTAGGGTAAATTTCTTAATGAGTGAAAGCAAAAAACTATTTGATGAAATTAGCAAACTCTCCACAGAGCAGCGTAATATCAACTCCATGAATATTGATAACGAATCTGTAGGCGGTATTCTTAGAATAATTAACAATGAAGATAAAACGATTCCCTTCGCAGTAGAGAAGGAACTTCCATATATCGGAGAAGCTGTTGAGATAATTGTCCATGCATTAAAGAATGGAGGAAGGTTACTTTACTTTGGTGCTGGAACTAGCGGCAGACTTGGTGTTGTTGATGCATCCGAATGCCCGCCAACCTACGGCACGCCATACGGTTTGATAGAAGGATTTATTGCGGGCGGAAAAGAGGCAATGTTCAGAGCCCAAGAAGGTGCTGAAGATAAAGAAGAGAATGGCGCTAAGGATGTAATGACAGCTAACGTTACCGATAAAGATGTTGTATGCGGCATAGCAGCAAGTAGAAGAACTCCTTATGTAATAGGCGCAATTAAAAAAGCACACGAACTTGGCGCAAAAACATTGTATTTAACATGTACTCCCCGCAGCAGTTTTAATATTGAAAATGTAGATGTTGCAATATGCGTAGATGTTGGACCGGAAGTAGTTATGGGATCAACAAGAATGAAAAGCGGCACAGCTCAAAAGCTTGTACTTAATATGCTGACTACAGCTTCCATGATTAGACTAGGCAAAGTGTATGAGAATATGATGATCGATTTGCAGATGACGAATAAAAAACTGGTCGAGCGTTCAAAGAAAATTGTAATGACAATTACCGGAGTTTCTTATGAAGATGCTCAAAAGTATTTGCACGAAGCCGGTGGGCATGTTAAAACCGCGCTTGTAATGATTCTTGCCAATGTAGATGTGAATGAAGCTAAGGCCCGCATAGAGAAAGCGGATGGGTTTGTTCGTAAAGCAATTTCCAATTCATAAAATGAGTTAGTTATGCGGAATATTTTTTCTTTCATCTGTTTGACAGCAATCTTTTTTACTACTCCGCTATTTGCACAAAGCAGCATTATTGAAAAACTTTTGAAAGAAAACCCCGATAAGTTTGGCGGAGTACTTTCCAACGTGGACAGTTTCGAAGTTCAGATTATCTACACACAAATCAACCGCGATAAAAATAATTTCCCCTCTTTCAAGACATACAAATACAGAGTTAATCCTAAAAACTATTTTTATTCCGCAAGTACAGTTAAATTACCTACCGCGCTAATGGCATTGGAAAAGCTGAACAATCTGAGAATAAAAGGGCTGGATAAGTACACACCTTTACGAATAGACAGTGCAAGAGTCCCGCAAACTAGTGTATCCAGTGATACATCTTCAGAATCCGGACTGCCTAACATTGCGAATTATATAAAGAAGATTTTTCTTGTCAGCGATAACGATGCTTACTGCCGCTTGTATGAATTTGTTGGTCAGAAAGAATTAAACAGCGGACTTCATAAGAAAGGTTACAAAGATGTCAAAATCACAAACCGTTATACCGGTGGATTTGATATCGAAAGCAACCGCTATACAAATCCTTTTACTTTTTATAATGGTGATAAGATAATTTATTCCCAGCCGGAACAGTATAATTCCGAGAATTATCCATTCGATCTTAACGGTGTTATAAAAGGCATCGGATACTGGGACGCAAAGGATAGTTTGATTAATAAGCCATATGATTTTTCCAATAAGAATTACATTTCCCTTGAAGCATTGAACGATATTTTGAAAGCAGTTTTGTTCCCAGAAACTTGCAAGCCGAAAGCGCGTTTTAATCTGACAGAAGATGATTACAAACTTTTGTATAAATACATGTCAATGAAACCGAAAGAAAGCAAACACCCCGGTTATGATTCTACTTACTACGATTCCTATGTAAAATATTTCATGTTTGGCAATTCGAAGAAACCGATGCCGGAAAATTTCAGAATCTTTAATAAGGTTGGTTTGGCTTACGGCTACTTAACAGACATAGCTTACATTGTCGATTTTGAAAGCAAAGTTGAGTTTATGTTGTCTGCAACTATTCATATGAATAAAGATAGAATATACAACGACGGGATTTACGAGTATGATTCAATCGGCATGCCTTTCCTTTCCAACTTAGGAAAAGTTATTTATGAATATGAAAAGAACCGGATAAAGAAATATTCGCCTAATCTTTCTAAATTCAAGATTGCGTACTAAGATTGAGGAAGGATTTCTTTTTAGAAATAAATCTTCTTTGCAGTAAAGGGACTTTTCTGAATTATAACATCGGCAAGTTTTTCTATCATGTTTAAGTAATCCTCCTTTGCGGGCGTAAACATCAATTTGACCTTTTGAGATAACTCACCGTAACCAGCTATCCTTTTTAGCTTATTACTCCAAATTATATACTCAATTCCAGCATTAAATAAGTATGTTGATTCACCGGAACTGCCAAGCGATGACCCGTTAATTTCTATATTCTTCATAAAACTAAGATTACCGAACAATATTGTGAAGTCAATTTTTTCTGATTGTTTAGACTTAAGTTCACTTGTTGGCACTGTAAATTCAACCGTTCTACCATCTAAGTAAGCCGTTTGATTTTCTAACTTAAATGCCTTCTCATTCAACAAATCCTCTTTGGTAATGATTTTCGTTTGTGTCTTCTCACCAAAAATAATTTTTATGTAATTATCAAAAATTTCTGTCTCAAGATGTGTTGCACTTGCATAGATTTTTTCCTTTTGTCTTAAGGAATCTACATGACTTCGAATTTCCGTTGTAGAATTGATAGGCAAGATTAATACGACGGAATTTTGATCCGCTTTGTTTAAAAATTCCGGGCTGATATATTGAAATCCAGCTTGTTGAACACAGCCAAAAAGGAAATGAGTTAAACAGAAAACAATAAGTGTATTTTTAATATTTTTCATAATGATTTATTGAAAATACTTACAGTTATTATACTTCAATTAGCCTCGTTAAAAAAACCACAGAGCGCAAGGCTCTGTGGTCTCATCAACCACGCATCAGAGGGAAGTCTTCAACGCGGTAAACATTTAGTAAATAACTAAAGAGCCAAGTTGGGGTTTTTATCAATTTCATTTTGCGAAATTGGAATATAGAACCACATTCCGGCAATATGCGGTTTGTTAAATCTTCTTTGATCTAACAATCTCACACCACGTAGAAATAATTCTTTATCCCTTTCAACATAAATCTCATCAAGATTCAAGTCTTTAGTTACCAAAGTTGTCATACCTCTGGATTTTCTAATATCATTAACTAGAGTCATGTTTCCACCTGTGCTTTGTCTTGCCATTATTTCGGCTTTCATCAAAGAATTTTCTTGCCAATCCATAAATACAAATGGTGTAGTTTGCCCATCAGCCATTTGTACATACTTTGCTTGACGGTAATAAACGAAAGTTCCATTTGTTTTTCTTACAAGAGGAATTCTATTGACTTCATCAGGAACAGCAGTAACATAATTATTGAATCTTAGATCAACAGCCCATTGCTGCCTTGCTTCTCCGGCTTGAGCGCGGTAATCATTTTCTGCGGTAGTTGCACTATAAACAGATTTAAATGGATTATCTCCTGCAGCCAAGCCTTGGTTAATATATGTTAAGGCATTTCCATAATCACCAGCCATTAAATATACTTTGCCTATTAAAGAGTTTATAAGCCTTGTTTGATAAGCAGTAGAAGCATAAGTAAGAGCTGTTTTCAGTTTTGAAACAGCTTGCGCATATAATTCAGCAGAAGGAATGAAAGCACTTCCATTTATGGTTGCACCACCAACAGTTGGATGTGTACCAATGTATGCGGCTAAATGATATCTTGCTAATCCGCCATACAAGTAGCCCCAAAGCAAACCATCTTTTTTCGTTTGTTCGCCTGCTGCATCATTTGTGAATGGGATCTTATACAAGCATCTGCCAACAAGAGTATCAGCATTCATTCTCATCAATTGAATTAAACTGAATGAACCGCTGTTGTTATACTGAATTGCAACCGCAAGATCAAGCTCCCAAAATGTTGAATATGTTGAATTGCCAACTCTCTGGTCGAAAAACAGTTGATCTGAAATTCCATCCGATTCCATCCAAACAGTAGCCAAGGTTGCCATTCTGTTGTGCAAACCTGTGATCATGAAGGGAACGTTTACCTGTGTATTCATTTGATCTTCTGTAATCAGATCATTTGTATGGGGTATGTCTGTAACCCAATCATTACAAGCTGTAACTACAATTAGTAGTAATAACACTGTTATATATTTTACTTTTTTCATTTTGTCATTCTCCTTTTAGAATCCTACTTTGACCCAGAAATTAAAAGTACGTGGCTGAGGTAACGTACCTAAATCAGTTGCATAAGTCTGGCTAAAATTGGTGGCAGCATTACGATTACCACCGGCATTAGCCTCATAATCCAAATCATATTTGGATATTCTCAGCACATTTCTTACCGACATTCCTACAGTCAAATTAGTTACGTATGTATTCGTGAGAAATTCTTTCATCAAATCAGTAGCATCATAACTCAAGCTCAACTCTCTCAATGCAAAGTAATCAGCCGGATAGATAAAGTTACCCTGATCTCTTTGCATATACTTAGCAAACTCATTAGCAGCTTGGTTGTATTCCGCGGTTCCCGGTGTTAATGGCGTTACATTAGGATCTTTTGCTAGACTGCCAAATGCACTTTTTCCAATAATGCCAAGCTGGGTTCCTAATTTATTTGCCGGTGCATAGCTGCCTGCTCTGATTGAACGATAGATAGAATAGCTATAAACATAATTATTAAATCCAGCCTCACCGAACGCATACAGTTTGAAGTTCTTGAGGAATTTAAAATCTAGTGAAATTGATGCGGTATGGTCCGGAATTGGATTTCCGCAGTCAACAGTTGTAGTTGTTCCGGTATTACTATAACCGGTTAACTGACCGGTAGTACTAAAGATTGGTGTTGTTGTCTTAACGGCAAAAAATTCATGCTTCTTATAGCCAACTTTTTCAACATTAAGATTATTCACCAATTGTGTTGTTGTGCCACCAAAACTAATTATCTCACTCGTCTGGTAATTCCAAATCAAGTTAAGTGAAAGGTCGTAATTAACAGATTGAATAGGGCGTATCTGTAGTAAAGTTTCAAATCCGTGGCTCTCTACTTCTCCAAGATTATACGGATAGCCTAATCCTCCATAGCCATATGAATTAGCTAATGATGTATAAACCAAAGACTTCTCTGCTTTACTATTCCAATAGGTAAATTCTAAAGAAAACATCTTTAGAAATTCCATATCAAATCCTAATTCTAACTCTTTAACTCTCTCCGGTTCAACTTTTGGATTGCCAAGAGAATTGCCAATAATTCCGGTACCTAAACCAGCAGTGGAAGAAGTCCATGTTAATGGAATACCGTCTAATCTGCCTGGCAACTGACCACTCTCTCCGTAAGCGGCTCTAAGCTTTAGCATTTTTATTTCATCAGGAAGAATATCGTATTTATCTATTCTAACCGCGGCACTGGCTTTAGGGTATAGTATTGATGGAGCTTCAGTACCAAATGCATTAGCATAATCTTTTCTAACAGCAAGAGACCAATAATACATATCCAGATAAGAAAAATCGTTTTGCCAATAGATACCGGCTTCCCTACCATATTGATAAATATTTGCAGCAAGGGTTGCATTAGCCGGGTCACCGGCATCAATAATTGTAATACTTGGATGCTGGAAATCTTGACCGCCACCGCTTAATCTAACTCTGCTGCGGTCAACCATTTGAGCACCGGCAATAGTCGTCAAATTAAAATGATCAAAGAAGTTAAACGAATATCTGGCATTCCAATCGTAAGTGTATCTCATTCTGTTTTCAGTTGTTAAGAAACGGATACCTTTTTTGTATGATGAGTAATTATATCCCCAAGGATAATATTGATCGGTCCACCAGTTGTTGTAATCAAGACCAAAACTTCCGGTGATTTCAAGATTTTGCAACGGCTTCCAACTGGCTTTTGCAGACCCTACAAATTGTCTTACGTCATTGTAATCTTCTTCTGCCGCGAGTGAAAGACTATCTACATTTAAATATGCCGGGTAATATGCAAATGCGTTAAGCATCCAACCCCACGTGTTGTTGTCATCATTTGGACGCGCAACTTTATTCCAAGTGTAAGATGTAGCAACCGACAATGTAAAGTTATCATTAGGAACTGCCGATATATTTGCCCTAAGAGTTTTTCTATCCATCCAGTTTTGTGCTGGAATTAGACCGGCTTCCTTTCTACTCTGAAATGAAGTGTAATATTTAAATAAACCGGAACCACCGCCAATCGAAAGACTATGTTCTTGAATGAATCCTTTATGAGAAAGAAGATTGTTTATTTTATCTGCATTTTTATATTCAGAACCATATTTGAAAGATTGTTCGTTGTAGCCATAATTAAATTGGTAAGTTGCATTAATTCCCTTTGCATACGAACCGCCAAGTTTTCCTCCTTTTGTTGTAATAAGAACAACACCGTTCGAAGCATTTGTTCCATACATAGCTGCCGCAGCCGGTCCCTTTAACACTTCAATGTTTTCAATATCAGATGGATTTATATTAGATAGAATGCTTAACGAAGCACCGCCCACTCCACCACCGGTGTAATCTACGTTGTCCAATTGCGTTCCGTCTAAAAAGTAAATTGGCTGTTCATTACCATTTAAACCACCGCCGCCTCTAATAAACATCCTCCATCCGGCGCCAACATTTCCGTTAGATGTTTGAACATTAACACCGGACATTTTTCCGGTTACCAATTGAGAAAGGCTTTGATAAGATTGTTTGTTCGTAAGTTCAGAAGCAGTTATTCTGGAAACAGCTACTTCTGCTACCGACTTAGAAGTTTTTGAAGCTATGCCCGTAACAACTATTTCTTCGTTCTGGAATACATCTTCTTCCAATGAAAAATCTTGGACGATTTCAGAACCACTTAAAACTATTCGCGCTACACCTTTCTTATAATTAATAAAGGATGCTGTTAATTCCGTTTGCTGTCCGTTAGCCATACTTGTCGGAACATCAAACGAATAGTTACCATCTAAATCAGTTGCAGCTCCTAGTCCGGTAGATTTTAGAACTACACTTGCCCCAATTAACGGCTCCCCATTCTGATCCGTTACTTTTCCTCGTATCTTAAAAGTAGATTGCCCGATGGCAAGGCTATTTGTAAGAATGAGAAATACCAGAAAAAGTAAAAATCTCTTCATACACTTCTCTCTGTTTAGTTGATGAATACACAATTGCCATAAGTCTGCACTCGCACACTTATAGTTGTCTAAATTTCAGTTTCAAAATAGTTTTGCATCAGTGGCCTTTAAACCATGAATATACTAATGGTCAATAGGCATGATAAGCGGTTGACGATTGTTGCCGCTAAAAAGATTAATTATTCTTTTGGAGCGATCTTCTTATTTCGTACATCGAATAAAAATTTATTATGGAAATTAGAATGAAGATCACTCCGCTAATCATCATCATAGCAAACCACTCCTTTTTTAACTGGAATGGAACCAATGATTTTGATAGCGATTCGATTTGCTTAATGAAGACAAGTGTAGCACCTAATAAAAAAATACATACATTGTAAAGTTTTCCCATGCAGCCTCCCTCGGTTTTATTTGTCTCTCTCATGTGTTGGACGAGCTAAAGATTGAAATGTTTTAGGTAGAAAATAAAACCCGCATAATCATGTAAGGGGATAGCAGTCCGGCAGCCGCTTATCATCTCTAATAACCGCTTATCAATCTTGGATAAATTTTTTGCATGGAATTACGATATTAAGAATGATTAATTGCAGAGTTTGAAATGAAACCTAATTACATAATCATGTGGCTGACAAAACATATCGAGAAGAATAATTATCCGCCTTTCCACTTTATTAATACTGTGGGATGGCTTGTAATTATTTTCGCAGATACATTTATTGTTAGTCCCGACTTGCTTCTAAACAATTTACCTTTGCTTATTACCAACACCTTGCAGTGGAGCTGCGGTTATGTTATCTCAATCTACATTCGTTCAATCTATACTAAATACAATTATTCATCGCAAAGCATTTACAGAATTATTGGATTCATTCTAGTAATTAGCTTTCTAGCTTCAATTCTTCTCTACTTTGCGGTACATCTTATTGCAATACCATATAACTACAAGCATATTGACAGATTACTTGAGATTACCTTTACGCTTAATGTTCTTGCTAATAATTTAACCCGCTACTTCCCATTGTTCACTACGTGGAGTTTGCTCTACTTCGGAATAAAGCTCTGGATCGATTTGCAAATGATACGCAACCGCGCCGAGAAGGCAGATTTACTTGCTCAAAGCGCGCAGTTGCAAATGTTACGTTATCAGATAAATCCACATTTTCTATTTAACTCATTCAGCTCGCTTCGCGCACTTATTCGCACAGATAAAGAAAAGGCCGAAGAAATGTTAAATAAGCTTTCAGAGTTTTACCGCTACACACTGATTACGCGAAATTCTACGTTTGTACCTCTTCGAGATGAAATTGATGCAATAAAGCACTATGCGTCCATCGAGAAGATAAGATTTGAGGAAAAAATAGAATTCATATTTGATATACCGAATAATACCGTTGATTTTCCGGTGCCGACTTTTATATTGCATCCATTAATTGAAAACGCTATCAAGTATGGAATGCTGACTAGCCAACTACCACTCCAAATCAATATTGTTGTTAATTATGATAATGCGTGGCTTAATATTGAAGTTGTTAATTCCGGGAAATGGATAAAAAAAGGAAGTGAGATAAACCAAAACGGTACCGGTACCGGGTTGAGTAATTTGATTAATCGCTTGGAACATACATTTCCTAAAAATTATTTTTTTGAAACGAAAGAAGAAAATGGAAAGGTTCTTTCAATTCTAAGACTTAGGAAGCCGTAATATGGAAAAGAGGCATAGGTGTATAATTGTTGATGATGAGAAACTCGCACGCGAAGATTTAAAGTCGCTACTAGTTGATTTTCCCAATATCGAAATTATTGGAGAAGCCGATGGTAGTGCATCCGCAGTGAATTTGATTAAAACAGTAGAACCCGACTTAATATTTCTTGATATTCAAATGCCGGGTAAAACCGGATTTGATATTCTTTCGGAGATTCATACAGAAGCTAAAATTATTTTTGTAACTGCTTACGATGAATTTGCCGTGAAGGCTTTCGAAATCAGTGCTCAAGATTATCTGCTAAAGCCCGTTAGCAAATCCAGATTAGAGCTTGCAATTAAGAATCTGGAAACCAGCCAAACTGTAAAAAATATGAGCATCAACCAGCTTAATTATAACGATACTATTTTCGTGATGCTGAACAATAGCTATCAATTTCTAAAGATCAATTCACTAATAAAAATATTAGCTGCCGGTAATTATTCGGAAGTCTATTCAAACATCAAACAAAAAGGACTTGTACTCAAATCTTTGCGCGAATGGGAGAGCCGACTGCCGTCAAATCATTTTGTTAGAATACACCGCAATACAATTATTAATCTGGAGTATGTTGATAAGCTTGAAGACTGGTTTAATTATTCATACAAGATTCACCTTAAGGGCATTGAAGAAACAGTAATTATGAGTCGCCGTTATGCATTAAAACTAAAAGACAAGCTCGCGTAATTAGATTTCACTTCACTTCCAAATTATAAACGTGCTACAATCCTTTAATCATTTTTAGAAACCTTCTATCAATTCCAACTCGTAAAACAAAGAAACAACAGCGAAATTTGCACCACTCTTTGTAGATGAAGAGCTTGATTAAATTAAATCTTTACTCCTTATGTAAGGCTAAAAAGCAAGGGTACTGGGTCCCGCGCTAAAACGTTTAGCCGTAATTCCTCTCTAGAGAAACCTCCCCCTCTAGAGAGGAAGTTTTTTTTCTAGAGTTCTTGATAGTAGGTTTACTGGAATGACAAGAGGTAAAACATAAATGGTTTTTACTTTGTCATAAGAAGTACAGATCGGCAACAGTATGCTGATTAAATATTTGTACTAAACAAGGAGTCATTATGAATACTTTCTTTAAGCGTACCGCCGTTAGTATAGCTATGTTGGTATTGCTATCGGTTACAACAAGCGGACAGTTCTATCATGTCTCTGAAGATCACCCAAATCACAAAATTGTACATATAAATCCTCTAGAAGGGTTAAAATCAGAAGAAGCAACAATTCGTTTCGATTCAGCTTACTTGCTTGGAGAGCTAAAGGAATCCAAAGCAGAAATCCCTCTAATGAAAGCTCTGCGTGAAGATGCAGATCAATCTGTAAGAATAGTTGCGGCTTTATCTCTAATTAAACTTGGAAAGCCGATTGGAGTAAATTTAGTTAAGAGGGTTGCAGAACTTACAGACTGTCCAAGAACTTGCAATGTGCTGAACAAGTTTTACGAGTCTTATAATAGACACAGAGATTTGCCAAACAGAGAACTGTCTGATTTTCAGATCGCCTCTATGATTTATGATAAATGAGGAATCAACTTGAAGGAAGGGACTTCCGGGGGGTTCCCTTAACCCGGTGATATGATGCCATCTGTTGAGATATTTAAAAACCTCTTAGAAAATTATTCTGATGAATTGATCTCGACATTGGAGAAGAATAATTTTTTAGAAACGAGAATTTCACCTATTGGTGAAATTATTACAAAGTATTCCGCAAGGGAATATCTCCAGAATATTGTACTCATAAAAAGTTCAGCCACAAGATTTATCGATTTAATGTCCAGCCCTTATGCCGCATGCAAATCTTTCAGTTCGTATGAATTATTCGAAATTATTTCTCAGCATGTAACTGCTTTAAGAGAAGAGAAAACCATAGCAATGATTAATGCTTCTAGTAAAGAGGACTACTTTAATATAACTCAACCGATACAGCTTGTACTGAATAAATTTGCCGAAGAAATTGTTACCAGTTTATCTCCAAACGGTTTTATTACATTTCACGCTTTCAGTATTAGAGATGAATACTTTTATACTTTTCACGTTCATGGAATGTTGAATATCAATTTTAACATAATGGAAGAGATGGGTATAGAGACAATGTTTACAAGCGGCGCCAAAACATCCCTTTCGAATATTTATCTGATTTTCATCTGGTTATTTATAAAAGAAAATCATGGCAAGATAAATGTGAATCAGATTTCTTCAAATTATCATTTAATTTCGATTAACATTCCCAAAAGCTTAACCCCGGATTTATACGTCAGCAATTGATTAGCGAAAACAAAAACGGCTGCCTATTCAAGTGCAGCCGTTTATCAAGTTCTTCAAAACATACTTTCTACAATATTTTCTATCAAAAATCTATCGAAATGCTGAGTCCAAAATTTGCAATGTCACTATTCGTAAGATCTCTAATCTCCGAATCGGGAATGATGTAAAATTCAGCAAATGGTTTTAAGGATATACTTTCATTCAATGCATAATTAAGAGATAAGTCTGCAAAAACATAATTCAACGCACCTTTATCCATTCCAACATAATAACGGTTAAAGTTTTTCGTTCCCCAACCAAAACCGGCACTGGCATTCAATGTGAAATTCTCATCCAATTCTTTTTCATAACTGATATCGTGGTAGCCAAACAAATAAGGAATTCCCAATTTTATGTCTCTTGAGAAAGTAGTTCCAAGTGTAAAATCCCCAAGCGTATAACATGCCGAAAGATACAATTCAAGCGCAGAATCTTCTTCTTGGTCCGGGTAAGTATAGTATTGTAAATAAGGTGAAAGAGTGAGATCGCCAAACTCAAAGGTGTATTGAAGCAAAAAATCCAGCTCATGGTTTTTAGCAAATCCATCTTTTTCAACGGCGGCAATGTTGCCCCATAATTGAAATGTCCATTTATCAAGAGACATTGTGAATGCCGGCTGAATAACAAGGCCCTCATCATAAGTAATGCCCCGCCAAGCATATTCATTTGCAAAAACGGTTTCAAAATTAAATTTAAGTGGGCTTGCACCTTTTTCTTCCTGTGCAAATCCGATTTTCGTAAAACATAAAATTACCAGAATAAATAAGACAGATTTCATTTTCATGTTAAAGCTCCATTGTGTTTGAATGTGAATCAGCTAAAATTGTTATGCCAACTAATTTGATCAGCTCAATTCATAATTATTCTTTCCAGTTCATGTTTGTTAATTCGAGTTGGTACTCCCTCCTGATGCCAATGTTTCTTACATCCCGAATAATCCAGAAGCACACACTGTGCTGGAACGCCATATCGTTTTAACTCCCACCCGCCTTCTACTAATGTTGTAACACATGCAGAAGCTATTACACCTTTTCTTGGATTTCCTTTTTTAGGTGACCATAGCGATAGATCTGACGCGTGTGGAATTACATAAACTTCAAAATTTTTCTTCTCACCCAGCTTGCGGAATTCATTAACCCGGCACTTTGCGTCGCATCCAACACATTTCAATCCTTTCGGTTCTTTGATTGCTTCGCATTCTTCTTTCGAACGAATTCTCATGCAGCCGGGAAGCAAGAGTGATGTTGCCTCGGTATCTAGAAAATTTTTTCTAAACGCCCTATTCAGTAACTCAGCACCAACCATGTTAAGATGATATTCAGCTCGAGTCCGTGAACATGATATTCTATCTTCGCGCCAGCGGTATTTTTTTTTTGATTGAACAAGAAATAAATCGACCTCTGAAGTATATTTTCCAAGTATGTTCGATGTTGACAGCTCGAACCAATTTCTAAATTCAGCAATTGCTATGAAAAAATTCTCTTGCTGTATTTGAGTTAGTGTTGTAAGAAAAGCCCTCCACCTAACAAATCTAAGCGCTTGCTCTCTGAACTCGCCGGTAGCTTCAAACCAAAGGCAAACTCTATCAATTTTTTCGAGCGTTGGAATAGTGACCAATTCGTTTGGATTTACTTTAGGAAGGAGAAACAATGTTGTCAAAAATCCTCTTGCCAAATCAATCAGTGGTTTTAGCTTCTGATGTTTCTTTCTCCATTCCCCCATTTGCGAAAGCAAGATGAACGGAGCAACTTTAATGGCCAAAGCAGTTTTTGAGTAAGCTTTCCACAAAACACTGAAACTTAAAAACTCAAGAATATATTCCTCTCTCTCACGAATCTCTTCGAGATTAAACTCTCTAAGATAGTTCGTGTAATCAGCAACCTGTTTACCAATTAATTCATCAGCCTTAATTACAACTTCATCTGTTAGCTTTCTAACATCGGAATAATATTCATCCGAGTTAGAGCTGTTGAGATTAAGTGAATATGTAACTGCCTTCATACAACCTAAACCAATTTATTTCTTATGATTTTTCTAAGCTTTAATGAGAATTCTGAACAAATGTATAAAAAATGTATGGACCAATAAAAGTCCAAACAAGTATAAATATCCAAACTCGCCCGGCCAAGATATTGTAATCATGCAACATCTTGCTCAAAGGCAAATGCGAAACAAAGTATCCTATCCCAAATTCAAAAAGTATAGTCATGATAAGCCACATGGTTCCAATCATCCATGCTTGAGATTCGGATTCAATTGGAAAGTAGTAAGTCATCACACAGAAATAAATTGCAAAGAGAATAACTAGCGTTAGTGTAGAGATTTGATGAGCGCGTAAATCACCAACTCGTGTTTTATAAGTAAAGTCTCTAATAGCTCCGTTTGCTACTGCAAGCGCAACCATTCCAAGCCATGCAATTAAGTAGGTAGTAATCATTAGACTACTCCGAAAATTTATAATCGATTACTTTTTAATTTCTTCCGAATAAGAATATGGGAAATCGTCTCTATTGATTCCTCGGTTAGCATTTGGAATATCACTCATCTCGAAATCCAGCGTGCCTCCCTTAAGCACATCATCATGGGAAATAAAATTCTTGTTGTAAGGTTTATTGTTTAGGCGTCCGTTCTTTATATAAACATTTTCTTTAGAATTATTTTTAGCGTTAACTGTAAATGTTTTTCCATTTTCAAGATGAAGAATAACTTTATCGAACAAGGGAGAACCAAAAACATATTGCCCGGCACCGGGACAAACCGAATAAAAACCGATTGCCGAGAACACATACCACGCTGATGTTTGCCCGTTATCCTCATCTCCGCAGAGACCGTCCGGCAGCGGAGTGTACATCAAATCCATTGTTTGGCGTGCATACTTCTGCGCTTTCCAAGGCTCACCGGCATAATTATACAAATAGATTCCATGTTGAATCGGCTGGTTGCCATGAGCATATTGCCCCATTGCGGCAATTACCATTTCAGTGATCTCATGAATCTGTACTTCGTAATATGAGAAATCAAATGTTGGTGCTGAAGTAAAAACTGAATCAAGTTTATTTACAAAATTTTTCTGCCCGCCCATTAAGTTAATCAATCCTTGAGGATCGTGAAATACAGACCAAGTGTAATGCCACGAAGAACCTTCGGTAAAAGCATCGCCCCACTTCTCCGGGACAAACGGCGACTGCCAGCTTCCATCTTGATTTTTGCCACGCATGAAATTTGTAGAAGGATCGAATACATTTTTGTAATTGAGTACTCGCTTAGCAAATCTGTCAATTTCACTTTGCGGTCTTTTTAGTGCTTCGGCAAGTTTCATAATTGTAAAATCGTCGTAACTGTACTCCAATGTTCTCGCAACATTTTCATTTACCTTAACATCGTAAGGTATGTAACCGAGCGAGTTGTAATACTTCACTCCGAATCTACCGACTGATTCAAGCGGTCCTTCATTCTCCGAGTTTTTTAATATTGCTTCGTAAAGTGTGTTTATATCAAATCCTCTAATATTTTTTAGATAGGCATCTGCAATAATTGATGCAGAGTTTGATCCAACCATACAATCTCTATGTCCGGGACTTGCCCATTCCGGCAGCCAGCCCGATTCTTTGTAAGTATTAGCTAAACCCTCCATTATATTACCACTAAGTTCGCGATGCATAATGGTGAAGAAAGGAAATACTGCGCGGAATGTATCCCAAAATCCGTTATCTGTAAACATGTAGCCCGGCAGAACTTTGCCGTTGTAAGGGCTGTAATGTACAACTTGATTTTGCTTATCATGTTCATAAAATTTTCTTGGGAACAACATTGTTCTGTACAAAGATGTATAAAAGACTTTCTTTTGATCTTCCGTTCCACCCTCAGCTTCAATTCTTGCTAATCCATCATTCCAAATCTCTTTGGCTTTCATTTTAGTTTGTTCAAAAGAATCGTTGCCAATTTCCCTTTGAAGATTCAATTCAGCTTGTTCGTAGCTAATAAATGATGATGCGATTTTCACATTAACAATTTCATCTCTACTTGTTTTAAACTTGATAACAGCGCCAACTTGCTTTCCTTCCTCTTCAAGTTTATTTGGAAATAGATTCTTCTCATTCCAGGTAAAAGTTGAATCAATTTCTTTATCGAAATAAATAACGAAATAATTATGAAAATTTTCCGGAACTCCTCCGCTGTTATTTCTTGAGTACCCAATAATCTTTTTTTCCTTAGGGAATATTTTAACATACGATCCTTTATGAAATGCATCGATAAGCAGATAAGCCTTGTCAGTTTTGGGATATTTTATTTGAAACTGTGCTGATCTCTCGGTTGGAGTCATTTCAACCCAAGTATCGTAATCGCCAAGATAGACTTGATAGTAATATGGTTTAACTGTTTCTCTCTTGTGACTAAACCAAGCGGCTCTTTCCTCCTCAATAAATTTCAACGAGCCGGTTACAGGCATAATTGAAAAAGCGCCGTAATCATTAATCCATGGTGATGGTTGGTGTGTTTGCTTAAAACCACGAATTTTGTAGGCATCATAAGAGTATTGCCATCCGTCACCCATCTTGCCGGTTTGAGGAGTCCAAAAATTCATTCCCCAAGGCAAAGCAATAGCCGGATATGTATTACCGGTTGAAAGTTTGTATTCGGAATCGGTTCCTACTAAGGGATTTACATAATCAACATAATTTCTTTTTTTGTTTCCGCCGGC
>CAZEDR010000034.1:0-4309 GCA_964510975.1 uncultured Melioribacter sp.
TTATTCATTAGTCATCGAACTGTTCAAAACCATAGAATGAACATCTGCCATAAAATTGAGTTATGTGGTCATAACAAACTTTTATTGTTTGCAATAGAACATAAAGCTCTGCTTT
The DNA here is from genome assembly GCA_964510975.1 of uncultured Melioribacter sp. Taxonomy (GTDB): domain Bacteria; phylum Bacteroidota; class Ignavibacteria; order Ignavibacteriales; family Melioribacteraceae; genus Stygiobacter. The sequence goes on from CAZEDR010000034.1 coordinate 116, forward strand.
AGTTTTTTGTTTTCTTGTTCTACTGCTGTCTTGATCTTGCTCATGATCCTAATCTTAACCTTCTTCTTACCCACTAAGTACATCTACTCAAAAAAATAGAGTACAATCCTCTATTTAACTATTTCATCTGATCTAATAAGTTACACCTGTCCACTTTAGGGTACAGCAATTGAAAATATTAATTGCAGATGATAACAAGCGAGTTAGAGAATTGCTGAAAAAATTGCTGCTTTCCTCAATACATCAGGTTGAGTTGGTAGAATCAGCAAACGGAGAAGAAGCTGTTAAATGCTACTTAAGAGAAAAACCCGATTTGGTTTTGATGGACATAGTTATGGACCGTCTAGATGGTTTAAAAGCCACTCAAAGAATAGTCGCAACTAATAGTGAAGCAAAAATTATTATTGTCTCACAGCTTTCTGAAGATGACTATAAACAAGAATCTCTTAATTCCGGAGCAATAGAATTTCTGAATAAAGAAAATTTATCCGAATTGCCAAGACTAATCGAAAAGCTTTTATCTAAATATAAAATCTAATTAAACTGAGGGCATCATGAAAAAAATTACGCTTTTATTCGTATTAGTTTTTTTATCTGCAAATGTTTATTCACAGTGGGTACAGACCGGCGGGCCTACGGGAGGTTCAGTGCAATCAATTGCTTTCAATGGTAACAATATGTTCTTAGCTACACCCTCAAATGTGTTTTTATCAAATGATCAAGGCGCAAATTGGAATGACGTGACAAATAATTTACCGCAGACTATATACTTTGGAGACATGGCAGTTGTTGGTAATAATATTTTTCTGACGACACGTCAGCATGGAATTTACATGAGTACAAATAATGGCACATCCTGGACAGCCGTCAATAATGGATTTGATCCTCAATTAATGGCTTTCAAATTTCTAGTAAAAGGAACAGATATCTATTCTGCAACAAAAAATGGAGTATTTTTTTCATCAAATAATGGTGCAAATTGGAGCTCGTTAAGTACAGGTCTTCCACTAGAACAAAAAACCGGTATTACATCAATCAGTTCCAAGCTTTTTGTCAGCTCTTATAGTAACGGAGTATATAGATCCATGGATAATGGCCTTACCTGGACTCAAGCTAATACTGGCTTGCAAAACACTTATGTACGGTGTTTAGCAAGCGGCGGCAGTGAATTATGGGCTGGATGCTGGCCTGGTCTTTTTAAATCAACCGATAATGGAAATACATGGACCACTGTTACATCAACTTTTCAGGGTAATCCGGATGCTATTGGAATTAATGGTTCAACAATAATTGTTGCTTATGATGGTGGAAACGTTATAAAATCCACTAATGGCGGTTTAACTTGGACTGACCTCGGAGGAATTTATGGACGGACAGCATTTTCAGTCAAATTTGTTGGTACAAAGATCTATATATGTACTACGGCAGGGTTAAATGTATCAAGTGATGGTGGCACAAACTGGAGCTTATTAAGCAAAGGCATTAAAAAAACTTTAACATATAGCCTAAATCACGATGCTAATACAATATACTGCACAAATTATAATGGGAATGGAAACTATATCTCAAATGATGGCGGTTCAACTTGGAACCCTACTTTTTACGCAAATCAAAATGTAAGTTTTATAAAAAAATTTGATAATAGATTGATTGCATCTCTTGAAATGAATCGCATGTACAAATCCTCAGATAATGGTGCAACTTGGGAGGTTCTTTTACAATCATCCAATAATTTCAGTAATAATGTATATAACATAATTAAAATCGGAACAGCATTATTCGCTGCTTGTGACAAGGGAGTTTACAAATCAACCGATAATGGAGATACATGGGCATCTTCAAATAATGGTATTACTCTAGATAATGGATATGCATACATCATGGATTTGGCCTATACCGGTACAACAATATTTGCCGCCGCTTATTCTGCGGGTGTTTATATCTCTGCCAATAATGGCTCAAGTTGGACACAAGTTAACGTGGACAATAAAAAGGTGCTAAAAATTCTTTATGTAAATAATAAAGTCTTCGCGGTTACAGAAAACGCAGGTATTTATGTTTCTTCGGATAATGGTTTATCCTGGACTCAAAAGAATAATGGATTGAATTTTAATCCTCTCTATGGATATGCAATTAAAGCCGGTGTAAATAATTATATTTATTATGGTTCGGGTGGAGGGATTTACTTATCCAAGGACTTAGGAGAAAATTGGATAGATATTAATTATAATCTATCAGCACTCTTCCGTCCGGTTAGGGCAATAGATATTGTCGGTGATTATGTTTATATAGGAACGAATGGTAATGGAGTTCATAAACGTCCTCTTGCTGATTTAACAACTCAATTACCAGCTGCCCCGGTTTCAGCCACCGCTACACAAACTAACACAACTTCTTTCAGCGCAAATTGGAATGCAGTAAATAACGCAACCGGCTATATCCTGGATGTATCAACCATGTCAACTTTTGCATTGTTTGTTCCGGGATTCCAAGGTAAAGATGTTGGCAATGTTCTTACTTATTCTGTAACCGGATTAAATTCAAGCACACCGTATCATTATAGAGTAAGAGCTTATAATAATGCCGGAATTGGTGAGAACTCCAATGCTCAAACCATAACAACACTTTCCGGTATTCCTTCAACACCAACACTAAATTCAAATAATGTTATTACACAAACGAGTTTTAAAGCAGCTTGGGATGTAGTAAACGGAGTGTCCAAATATTATATAGATGTATCTACAAGCCAAAGTTTTACCACTTTTGTTGGAGACTATAATAACAAAGATGTTGGAAATGTTACTTCGTTCATGGTTTATGGACTACAACCAAACGTGGATTATTGGTTTAGAGTGAGAGCATACAATTTAGCTGGAACAAGCCCCAACTCAACTCCGCTAAATGTTAAAACAAGGCAAAATACACAGTGGATTCAAACTTCAGGTCCAAGTTCATTAGCCGGCGGCCCAGCTAATACCGGTGTGAGATTTTTTATGAAGATGGGAAATAGAGTTTATGGATGCGCATACTACGGTACTGGTTTATTTGTAACCACGGATAATGGTACAGTATGGAATAAGGTTATGAGTGCCACAAGTGATGTAGTGAATGCAATCAATGATGGAACAAATATCTATGTTGGAACAAATGGCACCGGTTTTTATTATAGTGGAGACAATGGAACAACATGGCAGCAAAAAAATAGTGGTTTGACTAATCTCAAAGTATATTCTCTGGCCATGAGTGGTACAAACATTTACGCGGCTACTGATGGTGAAGGAGTTTTTCTTTCAACAAATAAGGGTGATACATGGGCGGCAATAAATAATGGTTTAACAAACAAAAATATTAATACTGTACTGGCAGCCGGAACTACTCTCTTTGCCGGAAGCAGCAGTGCAGGCGTTTTTATTTCGTTAAATAACGGAACAAGCTGGACACCAACTTCGCTCACCGGGAAAAATATAATAATACTTCGAGCAATAAATAATAAAATTTACGCCGCAACTTGGAGCAGCGGTGTATATGTTTCAAGCAATAACGGTACTACCTGGACGCAAATTAATACAGGTTTGGGGAGTCTCAATTGCTTAATGCTGGTACTTCACAGTAATAATGATTTCTTCTGTACCACTACCGATGGAATTTATTATTCGAAAAATGGAGGGACAACTTGGACAAACATAAATGCCAACTTTCCTTCTGTAACAGTTTGGGCTGTTGAGGTATCCGGTAATGATTTGCTTGCCGGGACAAGTGAACTTGGAGTTTTTAAACGCGCGCTCACCGAAATTATTACTGACGTTGAAGATAAAAGAGAAATTCCAACAGAGTTTATCTTAGAACAAAATTATCCCAATCCTTTTAATCCGAGTACAACCATAAGATATCAGTTGCCGGAGGCTTCCTATGTTTCATTAAAGGTATATGATGTGCTGGGTAATGAAGTTAGAACACTTATCGATGAATATAAAAATGCCGGTGTTTATAATTACGAATTGAGAATTGAGAATGGAGAATTTACGAGCGGAGTATATTTTTACAGACTAACTACTGGGAAATTCTCGTCTGTAAAAAAACTAGTATTAATAAAATAGGAAAGTAAAATATGAAAATATCATTATTCGTTATTATGTTTTTAAGTGCATATACTATTGTTAATTCCCAGATGCCTTTAAGCAAATCATCCTTATC
>CAZEDR010000034.1:4319-17928 GCA_964510975.1 uncultured Melioribacter sp.
ATCACTCTGGGGGAATGATGTTTCTGTTGATAATCAGTACGTGAATGCGGGAAAGTTTGATTGTATTCAAGCACTTAATGGTAAACTATATGCCGCGATTATTGACAATTCAACTAGTTGGAAAACGATTTCCTATTTCATTTCGAATGATCTCGGTAATACATGGTCCTCACTCCCTTTTGTACAAGAGGATCGTGACATAATTAAGAATGTTAAACTTGTTAGTACGCCTAATGAAGTTTTCTCCTTTTATCAAACAGAAGATACTTTAAGGATTTTCAATATCACAAGAACATTCTCTGATAACTACTTTACTTTTCCGGTTTCAATAAACACGTTCGATGTAGAATACTGTGGTTTTGACGGAAAAATCTATATACTGTTCGATCGGGGAAACTTATCCGAATATCTCATACTACTACCTTTCACGTTTCAGAATGGAGCGATTAATTATGGAAGCCTAATGAGTATCATGGAGTGGGGTAATAATCCTAAGCTAAGTATCCATGAAAACAAAATTGCGATGTGCTTTTTTGTTGGCAGACAAGAACCGTTATCAAGCCGGGAAGTGCATTATCGCTTTGGTAGAATTAACAATATGGGCTCTATTGATTTTTCCAATTCCAAAGAAATAATTCCAAATGCCCCAATTAAAAACGAAATAGATGTTGCAATAATAGCAAATAAGGTTTACCTCCTATTTGTTGAACAAACTGGAACTAGCCTGGATATTAGAGGAGTAGTCAGTTTAAATGAGGGGATAGATTTTAGTCCTGTTTTCGATATTGCAAGTGAGCCTAACAAAAATGAACAATGGATAGACTTATCTAACAAAAGCGAATTTAATCTATCGTACTTTGAAGAGGAAATTCAATCGGGTAATATTACAAACGAGACTAACAAAATTGCATTTAAATTTGATCAGAACACATCAGAATTAGCTCAATTTTCAGTTACTACTTATGCTTCTTCTCATCCTCCTTATTGGGCTGTACACGAACCAAAACCTAAAATTGTTCCTCTTAACAATCAAGGTGCATATGATTGCGGAGTTCTATGGGCGGGCCAGACAAATTCAGGTACACAAGTCTATTGGAATAGATTTCTCGCCGCCACTAATATTGAGGGTGAGATTACATTACCTGCCGGATTTGAATTGAGCCAGAACTATCCAAATCCGTTCAATCCCAGTACAACTATTAACTACAAACTTCCTATTTCCGGATATGTGACATTAAAAGTTTATGATGTTTTAGGAAATGAAGTTGCCACACTTGTTAATGAATTCCAGCAACCCGGTAACTATAGTTCTCATTTCTCAAATCTAAAATCCTGTTTAACAAGCGGGATCTATTACTACACTTTACGAACTGGTAATTACACTGAAACTAAGAAAATGATTTTAGTAAAATAATTTGAGTCGAACATGAAAAAGATTTTATTACTACTAGTAGCAGTGTGCTTCATTTCCTCATTTTACTTGACTAAAAGTATGATGGATGGAAATAACGGTAAGTCGTGCGGTAGAGTAAACTGTCATGGAGGCATTTGTCCTTATGTAGGTAATGCCTCTGAAGGAACAGAAGAAAATCCTCTTGCGAGAAAGCAATATGAATGGATGAAATATCGAAACCCACTAACGATGCAAATTCCTAAAAATATTCATTTCTATGAAAATAGATTTGTTAACTCTATATATAAAATGAGTAAATCTTCGAACACACTTAATCCTCTTCAGTGGGAATATAAAGGACCATTTGGGCTTGGTGGAAGAACAAGAGCGATAGCATTGGATTATGATAATGAAAACATAATAATGGCTGGCGGTGTCTCAGGAGGTTTGTGGAAAACTATTAATGGCGGTCAATCTTGGTATAAGACAACTGCACCAAACCAGCTTCATAATGTTTCATGTGTGGTGCAGAATAAAGCATCAGGAAAAAGAAATATATGGTATTATGGAACTGGAGAAGGGTTTGCTAACACTGTTTCTTCATCAGCAAATTTTCCTCAGCTCTATCAAGAATTTCTTGGTGATGGAATTTTCAAGTCAACTAATAATGGTGAAAGCTGGACAGTAATACCTTCCACTCTTTCCGGTAGTGTGAATGCTAAGGATAATTTCGATTTTATTATTGAGATCGAGACATTCGGAACAGATGGAGTTTTAGCAGCGACTTCAAACGGAGTCTTCCTTAGTACAAATGGAGGTAATACTTGGACACATGTATTAAATTTTGGAAATACTTATAATTCCTCAAATATTGAAATTACAGATAACGGTACTTTCTATGCTGCTATAGGAGGTGAAGGTTCTAATAATGGAATATATAAATCAACTAACGGTACCAACTGGCAGAAAATAAGCGATAATAATTTTCCTACTCAAGTTTACAATACTGTTATTGCACTTGCGCCATCTAATCAGAATCTTCTTTATGTTCTAACATCGGTTAAAGATAATCAGAACAGTACCAAGTTATTGAAATATAATGGAACCAACTGGACAGATATGACAAGCAATTTTTATGGAGGACTCGCTTCTACATATGGTGGTATGATGCAAGTACTTAAAATTAAGCCGGATGATCCAAACACTATCTTTATCGGCACAATTGGTCTCAATAGATCAACCAACGGCGGACAGACTTATGAGATTATTAGTACACATAATAGAAGCTATGTTGATCAACAACAGATTGTCTTTTCAAGAACCAATCCAAATGTAATGATAATAGGCAACGATGGTGGTATTTGGAAAACAAATGATAATATAGCGGCTGTTACTACTGATTTGAACGGATATACAGGAATTGATTGGATATCACTCACAAATAATTTGCGTTCTACGCAATTCTATACAGTGGCTATAGATCATCAAACATCTGGTTCAAATGTTATAATGGGTGGATTGCAGGATAGAGGTCAATATGTTACACGAACAAATAATGCAGCCACTCCATGGGATATATTGATGCTTGGTGATGGCGGTTACTGTGCTGTTTCTAATGGAGGTGAATATCTCTACTTTTCAATGGCTGCTGAAAACTTTATTATGCGATACCCAACTGTATCAAGTGGTTTTGATTATACCTTATTGACGCCAACTAATTCTCGTATGGCCTCATGGATGTCTCCAATGATATTAGATCCTCATGATTCTAAAGTCATGTATATAGCAGCAAATAATGAGGCCTATCAACTTAAAATCTGGCGCAACTCCGATCTAACTCAAGTTCCTACTATCTGGCCACCAACACCAACCAGCGTAAATTGGTCTATACTCGAAAATGTAATGCTTGATAATGGTAATTCGGTAACGGCATTAGGAATGTCTATTGCATCTCCAAGGCGATTGTATTATTCAACATTTAACTCTTGGGGACAAACCAGCAACGGATTATTTAAAATTGAAAATCCACATCAAGGTCAGCCTGTTTCTCAAGAAATTAATTTTCCAACGCAAATTCAGGGCTCCTATTTACACTGTATCTGTGTTGATCCGTATGATGTAAATAAAATTACAGTTTGCTTTACAAACTATGGAATAATCAGCATCTACCATTCAGTTAATGGAGGTAGTACTTGGACTCCTGTTGCTGGCAACCTGGAAGAATTTCCTGATGGTTCCGGTAATGGCCCATCAGTGAAATGGATTTCAGTTTTATATGTTCAGAATAAACCGATTTATTTTGCCGCTACAAGTGCCGGATTATTCTCCACAACTAAATTAAACGGAATGAACACTGCTTGGTCTCAAGAAGGAGTAAATACTATTGGTAATGTTCCGGTTGATATGGTTGATGTTCGGCAATCTGATGGATTTGTTGTTGTTGGAACAATGGGAAATGGTGTATATACTTCTTACGTTACAGAAATTACTGCTCCGCAACAAGTTACACTTAGCGCAAACAGTAATCCATCCAATGGTGGATCTGTAAATGGTATCGGGACGTACGATATTAATTCATTAGTGACTCTTACAGCTACACCAAACAGTGGATATAGATTTTCAAGTTGGACAGAAAGTGGAAATGTGGTTTCAACAAATGTAAGTTATACATTCACTCTAAGCAGTAATAGAAATCTAGTTGCAAATTTTGAACAGATACCCTCATTAACAACTAGTGCAGATTTTATCACAGTTTCAGCCGAGGCTGGTTCCGGTAGCTTTATAGTATCTAGCATTACTGGAGGTTTATTAAGTTGGATTGCGGTTTCAAATGCTAGCTGGATTACCTTGACTCAAGGCAGTTCTGGAAGCATAACCGGTTCAAGTACATCAGCGGTAATATTTAATTATGATGCCAATACTGGGGATGCAAGGATTGGTACAATAACAATAACCTCAGAGGGAAGTATCGGAAGCCCAAAAACATTTGAGGTGAGGCAATCCGTGGCGGTTGGTATTGATAATAATAATTTACCTACTTGTTATAATTTATTTCAAAACTATCCAAACCCTTTCAATCCAAACACAACTATTAACTATCATTTGCCGGTAGCAAGTTTTGTATCATTAAAAGTATATGATATGACTGGTGGAGAAGTTGCAACTCTAGTGAATGAATTTCAAAATCCCGGAATATATTCTGCCCATATCAATAGTCAGCTTTACCAATTGGGAAGTGGGATATATCTCTATCAGATAAAAGCCGGAGCTTACTCGGATACGAAAAAAATGATTCTACTTAAATAGTCATTGTGATAAACTAGAAAGGCCGATAAAGAGGCCTTTCTTGTTTCAGTCTTTGATACACCACTTGCCTGTGTAATATTCCCAAAATAAAAAACACCGGCCATTGCGCCACTGCTTATTTAAGCTGCGATTTCTTATTTTTGCAGCAGTTATTACAAATTATCTGGGAATCATGGAAGAGACTAAAGACACAAACGAAAATCCGGCCGAACGCAGACCGAAAAATTTTATATACGAAATAATTGATGAAGATATTAAAACTGAGAGATGGGGAGGGAAAGTTCATACTCGTTTTCCACCGGAACCAAACGGCTATCTTCATATTGGACACGCTAAATCAATCTGTTTGAATTATGGTATAGCCAGAGATTACAATGGCAAGTTCAATCTGAGATTTGATGACACAAATCCGGAAAAAGAAGAACAAGAATATGTTGATTCAATTGTTGCAGATGTGAAATGGCTCGGCGGAGATTTCGAAGACCGCATTCTATATGCTTCCGATTATTTTGAGCAGATGTATAAATGGGCTGTTGAGTTGATTAAGAAAGGCAAAGCATACGTTTGCGATTTGAATGGCGATGAAATACGTGCAACGCGTGGTTCCCTTACTGAACCGGGAAAAGATAGCCCGTACAGAAACAGAACTGTTGAAGAAAACTTGGAGCTCTTCGAACGTATGCGCAAAGGTGAGTTCGAAAATGGAACAAAGACTTTACGCGCAAAAATTGATATGGCTTCACCAAACTTCAACATGCGCGATCCGATAATGTACCGTGTTGTTCATGCAGAACATCATCGTCAAGGAAACAATTGGTGCATCTATCCAACTTACGATTGGGCGCACGGGAACGAAGATTCGCTTGAAGGAATTACACATTCAATTTGTACGCTTGAATTTGAAAACCATAGACCGCTTTACGATTGGTTTTTGGATTCTCTCGGAATTCATCATCCACAACAAATAGAATTTGCCCGGCTCAATTTAAGCTACACTGTGATGAGTAAACGCAAATTACTTCAGCTTGTAAAAGAAAAATATGTTGATGATTGGGACGATCCCCGAATGCCTACTATTTCCGGTTACAGAAGAAGAGGCTACACTTCAGATTCGATTAGAAATTTTGCCGAGATAATCGGCGTAGCTAAGCGAGATGCACTAACGGACATTTCCTTATTGGAATTTGCGATTAAGGATGATTTGAACAAAAATGCTCAGCGCGTAATGGCAGTTCTAAGACCGCTTAAAGTTGTTATCACAAATTATGAAGGCGAAGAGAATTTAGATGCTGTAAACAATCCGGAAAAACCGGAAGCTGGAACCCGAACCGTTCCTTTCAGCAAGGAATTGTATATAGAAGAGAGCGACTTTTTGGAGAACCCGCCAAAGGGATTTCACCGCTTAGTTCCAGCCGGAGAAGTTAGATTGCGCTACGCATACATTATTAAATGCGAAGAAGTAATTAAAGATGATTCGGGAAAAGTGATTGAGTTACGCTGTACTTATGATAAGGATACCAAGAGCGGAAGCGGAACAAGCTCGAAGAAAGTGAAGGGAGTTATTCATTGGGTTTCTGCTAAACAGGCAGTTGAAGCTGAAGTAAGATTATACGATAGACTCTTTACTGTCGAAAATCCGGGAACGGAAGATGACTGGCTCGGCAAGATAAATCCAAATTCTTTAGAAGTAATTAGCGATGCTAAAGTTGAACCGTTTATTAAGAACGCAAAACCGCTTGATAAGTTTCAGTTTGAACGCTTGGGCTATTTCTGTGTTGATACAAAATACACATCAACAGAAAAGTTGGTTTTCAATAGGACAGTTACATTGAAAGACAGTTGGAAAAAATAAATTTTAATAGAACGCGGATTTAACTCTCGCCTCGCTCGACGCGAGTCGAAGCGGGGATCGGACAGATTAAAACTGATCTGTTCTGATCACTTAAATCAGTTTAATCTGCGTTCTATTTAATTCTGCTTATTGCGTCATCAATCCTTTTAATCACTTCATCTTTCCCAAGAATGAAAAGCAAATCATACATGCCCGGTCCGGTGCTTTGCCCGGAAACTGCAAGACGCAATGGGTGAATAATTTTTCCTACACCAATATTTAAGTCTGCAACAGTTTGTTTTAGCGCGGCTTCGTAATCTTCTTTTGAAGGGTTATTAAGCTCAGAAAATTTGTTTCGTAAAGCATTTAGCTGTTCAGGTGTCTCCGGTTTCCAGTTTTTCAATCTAGAGACTTCTTCATACTCTTTCGGCGCTACAAAGAAGTATGGAGATTTAGTTAAATATTCTTTTACAAAACTTACCCTTTCTTTCATAACATCAATAATTTGCAATAAGTAGCCATCGGAATAATTCTCAATTCTGAATTCTGAATTCTCAATTTCAAACTTCAGAAGCGTCAAGAGTTCTTCGTTAGATTTCTTTCGTAAGTGTTCAGCGTTTATCCAATTTAGTTTTTCCAGATCGAACACAGCGCCGGAGTTATTTACTCTTTCAAGAGAAAAACTCTCAATCAGTTCATTCATGTAATAGAATTCTTTATCGTCTCCGGCATTCCAGCCAAGCAAAGCGACAAAATTTACAAGAGCTTCTTTTAGAAAACCTTTGGCTCTGTAATCTTCAACGGCAACATCACCTTGGCGTTTGCTAAGTTTAGAACGATCCGGATTAAGCAGAAGGGGAAGATGTGCAAAGATTGGTTTTTCCCAGCCGAAGAAATCGTATAGCAAAACATGCTTGGGAGTTGATGATAACCATTCCTCGCCACGTATTACATGACTGATTTGCATCAAGTGATCATCAACTACATTAGCCATGTGGTAAGTCGGGTAGCCGTCCCCTTTAATCAGCACTTGATCATCAACATTGCTGCTGTCAAACTCAACGCGATTGCGAATTATATCTTTGAATACAATTTTCTGGTTTGGAATAACATTTAAGCGAACAACATGAGCTGTTCCGCTGGAAAGTTTTCCCTCAACTTCAGTCTTGGAAAGTGATAGGCAGTGTTTATCATATTTAGCCTGAGGCAGTTTCTGTGCGGCTTGTTCTTCTTTAAGAGTTTGCAAACGTTCCGGAGTGCAGAAACAATAGTAAGCGTGTCCTTTCTCAATTAAATCAAGAGCATACTTTTTGTACAACTCCAATCTTTGCGATTGCATGTAGGGACCGAAGTCTCCAACTTTGTCCGGGCCTTCATCGTAATCGAGTCCGCACCATTTAAGTGAAGCGATCAAGTTTTCAACTGCGCCTTCAACGTAACGATTGCGGTCGGTATCTTCAATTCTTAAAATGAATTTGCCGTTGTTCTTTCGTGCAAATAAATAATTATACAATGCGGTGCGCAATCCTCCAACATGTAGGTAACCGGTTGGGCTTGGTGCAAATCGTACGCGTACTTCGTTCACAAAATCTCCAATAAATTTTGATGCAAATATAATAAAGATGATTCTGGATGCTTGATGAAAAGTAGATAAAAAAAATCCCTCCGAAGAGGGAAAAATTTAAGCAAGAGTGTTCGTGTAGTATTTCACTTTATCTATAAACTCTTTACTATCAATTGGTTTTGGTATGTAATCCGTAGCTCCGGCTTCAATACATTTTTCACGGTCACCTTTCATAGCAAACGCAGTAAGAGCAATTACCGGAGTTTCCTTATAGTTAGGCAATTCACGGATTTTTTCTGTTGCTTCAAATCCATTCATAATAGGCATTTGCATATCCATAAGGATGAGATCAAATTTTTGGTCGCGAGCCATCTTAAATGCATCTTCGCCGTTTTCAACTACTACAATATTTTCGAAGCCGTTCTTCTTAAGCAGACGAGTAACAATAATCTGAGAATGCTTGTAATCTTCAGCCAAGAGAATTTTCATTCCCCCTTCATTCTTGATAACATCGGCAGCCGGCGGAGGAGTCTCGTAGCGGTTGATCATTGCGTTAATAGTGTCGGCCAAATCTTCAATATTAGTAGAGCGTTTATCAAGCAATTCTTCGAACAAGCCTTCTATCGATTTTAAGTCCTCTTGATAATTTTCTTTACCGGTATAAATGATGATTGGAAGTCTGGCAAAACGTTTTTCCGATTTTATGAGTTTGATCAGCTCAAATCCGTTTGGAGTTGGCATATCTAAATCAACAATAGCCAGATCGATATCCTTATCCTTAATAACTTCCATCACAGCAGCAGAAATATTGATTGCGATTGCGTTAAAACCGGCTTGCTCAATTGCTTGTTTGACCAAGTTTAGAGTTGGCAGGTCATCATCAACACAAAGAATGTTTGAATTCTTTCTTAGTTTATAGCTTGTGAGAACTTCAACCAAGTAATTGTAATTAATCGGTTTTATAAAATACTCTACAGCGCCCATTAGAAAAGCTTTTTGCTGCTCTGGTTCAACAGAGCAAACAATTACCGGAATATTTTTCGTCTTTGGATGATCATGCATTTTCTTTAGCATTTCCAAACCATTGGCTGTCGGAAGCTCAATATCAAGAATTACAGCGAGAAGGGGTTCCTTCTCAATTATACTGAATGCTTGAGATTCCGTACTCACAATAGTAGGATCGTAACCCCACTTGTTAAGATAATTGCTCAACAGTTTAGAGGTTGCATAATCGTCTTCAATAACTAGGACTTTATTCTTGGCAGTAGGTTTTGGAAGCTGGGACAAGGTTGATTCAAAATCCGGCATTACATCTCCGTTAATTGTGAAAATGAATGAATTTCCTTTCTCATTATTCTTTGCGGCACTGATATCCCCGCCCATATAGTTTACAAAACTCTTGACTAATGTTAAGCTCAGTCCGGTAATATTTGTTGCCTTAAACTCGTTGCTGTGTGCCAAAACGAAAGGCTCAAAAACTTTCGAAAGTGTTGTCTCATCTAATTGATTTCCGGTATCGGAAATTTCGAACTTCACTTTACGGTCTCTGGCAACACTAACCTTTAAGGAAATCTCGCCTTGGTGAGTTAGAGTGGTTGAAGTAAAGAGCAGCATACTAAGAATGTATTTCAGCTTCTGTTCGTCAAGTTCTATTGGATGTACAAGCGGTTTTTCTATTGAAACATTAAAGGTGATCTTACGAGTGCCGAGGCGACTTTTAAAATTCTCTACAATTTCATTTACAAAAACCGGAAGATCAACTTTTTTTAGAGTAGCAGTTAAATCATTGTTATCAATCTTAGCAAGTTCATTGAGGTCGTTAATATTCATCAGAATGCTTTGAGCATTTTTCTTAATTGACGAAATATATTCTTGCTGAGAGGAAGAAGGATTTTCACTTGATAAATAGGAAAGGTAGCCGATTATTGAATTGGAATTCGTTTTCAATTCATGCGCAGTTTCTTCAACAACATGAGAAAAACCGACAGATGGTTTAGCTGAAGAAGAGCGTGCGTTTTTCCAAGTTGCAATTAAAGAACTGATTACACTCAACGATTTTTCTATTTGATCTTTTTCACTTTGTGTAAAAGCGGTTTTCCTTCCGAGCTTAATCAAAACTTTTTCATCAGCAACCGGAATTAAGCAGCATCCTTCATAAGTCATGAAATCGGAAACCTGTATAGCGCAATTGTTATCGAATATAAGCTTGTTTACTTCATTGTTAGTAATAGCAGTGCAAGTACCGCAATCGTGAGTGGAGCCGCTTTTGTAATTTTTCTTGCCTGAACTGGATTTACCTAAAACCTCCAAACTGCCGTTGTTCTTCAAATCAAAAATGGCAAGAGCTGATAAATCAAATTCATCACAAATAAAATTGCTCAACTCATCGTGGAAAAACGGATCTCCTTTTCCAGCGAGGTTTGCAAGTCCATTTAATTTTTGCATTAGATCAAATTTGGCGCTGATCAATTTAGTCCCGTAAAAGTGTATGTATTTATTCTCTATTATCGCAAATAAAAATAAAGATTTTAACTAAGAGTTGAAACAAGCGGAGAGGAATTCTCCGCTTTGCGTCACAAATTCTCTAAAAAGTAATTAGTGATTTTGGTGTAAAGATGGAGTACATCGCGCCCGCCAACACCATGCGGATGACCAACATAAGGAAAGTAATCCAAAGGTTTGTTCAATTCTTGCGCTTCCTTAGCGAAAGTTAGTGTGTTTTGCCAAACAACTGTCGGATCGGAAGTTCCATGAACAAGAAGAAGTTTCCCTTTCAAGTTCTCAACATAATTCAACAAACTCGCCTCTTTGTAACCTTCCGGATTTGTTTGCGGCGTATCCATGTAGCGCTCGCCATACATTACTTCGTAAAATTTCCAATCAATTACAGCACCGCCGCCTACCGCAACTTTGAAAGCATTGTTAGAGCGAAGCATTAGTGAGGCTGCCATAAATCCGCCGTAGCTCCAGCCGTAAACACCAAATCTGGCTGGATCAACATAAGAAAGAGTTTTAAGATAATTCACGCCGGTCATTTGATCTTCAACTTCGAAAGTGCCTAAGTGGCGAAAAGTTGCTTGTTCAAATTCCAAACCACGGTTAGCGGAGCCGCGATTATCCAATGTGAAAACGATGTAGCCTTTCTGAGCCATCAGATAAAACCAGTTGAAGTATCTACCAGCACCAAAAATGTTGTTCACTTCTTGAGCATGCGGCCCGCCGTAAACGTAGAAAATAACCGGATACTTTTTAGTTGAATCGAAATTAGTCGGCAAAATCATTCTGCAATAGAGATCAATGTTAGCTGCGTTTTTTAATTGGAAAAGTTTTGTTACCGGCATGTTGTAATCTTTATATGGATTTTCTGTCTTAACAAGATTTTTAACTACTTCCGATTTTGCATTTAGAATATTAGTAACGCGTGGAGTAGTATAGTTAGTATATGAATCAATGAAGTACTCAGAACTAGCACTTACACTTGTGTAGTGTGTTCCGCTTTCTTTAGTAATTCTCTCAATCTTGTTGTTCTCAATATTCACTTTGTAAAAGTGTCTTTCCATTGGAGATTCTTTTGTGGTCGTTACGAAAATATTTTTTACTGATTTATCAAACCCGCTAAAGCCGGTAACCACCCATTTACCTTGAGTAACTTGTTTAATGAGCTTTCCTTCGGTGTCATAAAGGTAAAGATGATTGAACCCGTCGCGCTGAGACTGCCAGAGGAATTTATCGTTCGAGTTAGGTAAGAAAATTAAATCTTGCTGTGGTTCAACATATTTATCACTTTTTTCTTCGAATAGAACTTTTAACAAATCTCCGGAAACAACATCATATTTCTTCATTTCCATATGGTTCTGATCTCTGTTCAGATGAGCAATGAAAAAAGTTTTTTCATCCGGCGCCCATGTTAAGCATGTTAAATATTGATCGAGCGGTTCGCCGGTTTTTAACCAAACAGTTTTGCCGGTTTTTATTTCATAAATACCAACTGTTACATGATGACTGGTTTGTCCGGTCATTGGATATTTCGTGTTGCTTACCACAGCCGGAGTTTTAGTAACATCAACAAGAGGGTAGTTTGTAACCATCGATTCATCCATTCTGTAATAAGCGATATAATTGCTCTTCGGCGACCAGAAGATTCCACCATTAATTCCAAATTCATTGCGATGAACAGACTGACCATTTACAATATTTTCATCCATGTTGGAGGTTATCTGAGTTTGCTTTCCATCAATACTTACATAGAGGTTATTCTTAATTGTGTAAGCAACAAGCTTATTGTTTGGTGCTATCGTGCGGTTTTCACTACCATCGACCAAAGAATTGTTTTTAGTCAATTTTTTATATTTCACATTGTAAGCGAAAAGCTGAGTCCCGTTCCAGAAAGTGAATTCTTCGCTGCTAATCCATGTAGTCGCAAAAGCATTAATCGGTTTCTCATTCATCTCTTTCAACTTAGCGTTCAAATCGGTTAGCTTTAGCATAGTATCTATTTGGGTTGATTTAGGAAGGGAAGAAAGCAAAACAGTTTTTTCTCCATTTCCTTCAGTCCATGCATATGAATCTGTAGTAGGAATCCAAGATAGTTGACGGAAAGTTTGCCCGCTCATTCTGCCGCCGCCCATTACTACATCTTCAACTGTAAAAAGTTTTTGCTGTGCTGAAACTGAAACAACAAATAATATAGCCAGAACAAAAAAGTTTTTAATCATTTTCATTTTGTAACTCCGGAATGTTTAAAACAAAAAGAGGCTGTCTCAAAAGGAATTATCCAATAAAATAATCTGCGAAAATCAGTTAAATCTGCGTCATCCGCGGGCTATTATAAGATAAAACTTTACTTTTGAGACAGCCTCTATAAGAATCAGTTACAACTTATTTTTTTGTGTTGTTCGTAGGGGTTGCCCGCTGAATCAAGATGCTGTCAATCAGCTTATATTCTTTCGCTTCTTCCGAAGTGAGATAGTAATCTCTGTCGCAGTCTTTCATAATCTGATCGAAGGGTTTTCCGGTAGCAGCTGAAAGAATATTATATAAAACATCACGAGTCTTAATCATTTCTTTTGCGTGAATTTCAATATCTATAGTTTGGCCTTGTAAACCGCCAACCCAGGGCTGATGAATCATAATTTTAGAGTGGGGAAGAGCGCTTCTTTTACCAGCTTCGCCACCGGCTAAAAGTACAGCGCCCATGCTTGCAGCTAAGCCAACACAGATTGTAGAGACTTTGGATTTGATGTAATTCATTGTATCGTAAATTGCTAAACCGGCAGAAACACTTCCGCCCGGAGAATTGATGTAAAGATTAATATCTTTTTCCGGGTCTTCAGCTTCTAAGAAGAGGAGTTGAGCAATAATTAAACTAGCGATATGATCATCAACAGCAGTGCCTAGAAAAATAATTCTTTCTCGAAGAAGGCGTGAGAAAATATCCATTCCACGTTCACCGCGTCCGGTTTGTTCAATTACATATGGAACAAGCTGGTTCATAATCTGCGGTTGATTAAGATAT
>CAZEDR010000035.1:0-17909 GCA_964510975.1 uncultured Melioribacter sp.
CAAATTTCATCTTTCTTCATTTCGTCCATAGTTTATAAACTCTTTTAGTTTTGTTAGTAATTTTTACTTCGTCGCTTATTCTTAAACCGGCAACCCAGACTATTTTGTTCCGGTTCAGCAAAACAATTTGTTCTTTTTTAACGGAAGCCGCTATTTTGGCGTCGGTTAAAAAATCGGAAACTTTTTTTGCACCTTTGAATCCGAGCGGCTTAAAAATATCCCCATGTTTCCAAGTGCGCAATAAGAATTTTTCATCCAGCCCCTCTGCGCTTATTAATTCGTAAGCTTTCTTTCCGGAAAGATTCTCTTCAATTGCGGCTTCATCAATACCAAATGTTCTGCCGCCGAACCTTACTCTTCCGCCTACATTAATTTCAATTTGTTCAGGTAAATTTTCTTTCTCTTTTTGAAAAAGAAGAATTTCGCTTTCCTTATAAACACTAATTCCCCCGCTTAAGTTTATTTTCTTTCCTTTTTGGTTCTTTGCAAGAGAATTTATTTTCTCATAATCGTCATGTGTAAATTCATAAGCGAAGTTCTTTTCCAGAAACAGTTTTAATAATTCGCCCGGAATCTCTCCGAACACATCGATAATCTTTAGACGAATAAGGAACCCGTTTTCTTTTAAACTTGAGAACTCCGAGAGAAAATAATTCATTCCCTTTTCGAGATTAACAAGCTGGCTTTTCAAATTAGATGTTGTGCGGAAAACCGCCTCATCCAACAAAGGATTGATTTTACCACGCAAAAGAGGAAGAATTCTGTTGCGTATAAAGTTTCGCTTAAAATCATCACTCAGATTGGATGGATCTATTCTGAATGGGATTCTATTCTTTTGAAGGTAAACAAGAATTTCTTGCTTGGTTAGGCAAAGAATGGGACGGATAATGTTGCCCCGCTGCGGAGGAATGCCGCTTAAACCGGACGCACTTGTTCCGCTAAGAAGATTCATTAAAACAGTTTCTGTGTTATCGGAAAGATTATGTGCGGTTACAATTTTATCGAATGAGTTTTTCTTGCATAGCTTATCTAAGTATTGATAACGCAGCTTACGCGCCGCTTCTTCTATTGAAAGCTTTTTTTCTTTGGCCAGCTTTTTAACATTCAGCTTAGAGGAATAAAAAGCAACGCCGAGATTCGAGCAGAATTCGGCGGCAAACTTTTGATCTTCATCGGCTTCCATGCCACGCAAACCGTGATTAAAGTGAACCGCGGCAAGCTCGATGGAATATTTTTTTTGAAATTTCTTTAGGAAGTGAAGAGCGAAAACAGAATCGGGTCCTCCGCTAAATGCAACGAGAACCCGTTCACCTTTTTCGATAAGTCTGTTCGTTTCAATAAAGCGGATAATTTTTTCTTCGGTCTTTTTCATCAATCAACAAATTCAAATCTTAAGTCGTTTGTCATTCTGATACTGCCATATGCGGGAGAAGAATCTCTATACAGTAATTAGTTAGAGATATTTCGTCCCGGTGAACCATGACTCAATATGACAAATTATTTATTCGATAGTTAGAATATTGTCACACCGAGCGAAGTCGAGGTGTGATTGGTAGAACAAACTGTCATCTTTCTACTCCACTCAAGATGACCAACTAATTTGCTTAGTTGTTTCCTTAGGTAAAAATTAATCGATAGTCAGAATCTCAAATTTAAAAACACCGGCCGGAACTTTTGCTTCTACAATTTGACCAGCCTTTGCACCCATAAATGCAGCGCCAACGGGAGATGAAGTAGCAATCTTACCCATTTCAAGATTAGCTTCTTCTGGAGAAACCATTGTGTATTTGAAAGTTTTCTTTGTATTCAAATTTTTAACAGTGATAGTAGAGAGAATGTGAACTTGATCTTTAGGATAATTTGTAAGATCAATCACCTGGGCTCGCGAAAGAAGGTCTTCCATTTTACTGATTCTTAATTCCAGTAAACCTTGTTCCTCTTTTGCGGCATCATACTCGGCGTTTTCAGATAGATCGCCGTGAGAACGGGCTTCTGCTATTCTTCCCGCCATGGATTTGCGTCCGTTGGTTTTCATTTCTGTAAGTTCTTTCTCCAACTCACGGATGCGTTCTTTACTTAAATAGACAAAATTTGCCACTCAAAAACTCCTTTTGATGCTTTGATCCGCCATAGGCGGACGAGTATAAAACAATTCGTCACTTATGGCTTAATAAATATGATTTTGCTTCCAAATTAGTCCGCGGAAGCTTCATTAAAAAAAATTGCCGCTGCTCTTCAGCAGCGGCACCCAAAAATTAGGTAAAAACGGGTTGGTTTTCAAGAATTAAGATGTTGTTTCGTCAATCCTACAAACCAGACGGAATTGACAGAAACGGCAGACTTTGTTCTCCCGGTCTTCCAAAGTTGATAAGTTAAACTTCCCTTCTGAGATTTTCTTAACATATTCTTTAATGTGATTGAGTGAATTCTGGATTAACTCATCTACCGAATTAAACTTTGCATCTTTAGTTCTGCCAAGTCCGATTTTATTCTTACCGAAATCTTCTTGGCTATACTTTAATGAGTAAATAAACATTTCGTTTGGAGAAATCGGTCGATCAAGCTTTTTAGAAAGAAGCTCGGCAGCGGCATATAAATATATTGGAAGCTGAAGAGAAATCCCTTTTTTCAAATCGTTATATGTCGGCTTGCTGCCGCTAAGTTTATAATCAACAATATTGAAGGAAGAGTCGGCATCGTTAAATTCTATCCGGTCTATTTTGCCACGCAGTTTTACTCCTCCAACATTTATTGCTTCGGTTGTTGTGAGCTCATCATCGGCTTCTTCACTTCTCAGTCTTCCAAAACCAACTTCAAAGAATTGCGGAATGAAATCTGCCGGAGAGTTTCTCTCATGTTCTAAAAACCGGAAAAGGACAGACTCCTCATTGTTGCCGCCGAGTCCGAGAATTTTTTCCTTCTCGTAAAATGTTAAAGGAGATTTGAAAGCCGTGTTCTCAAGTTGCTTTGTTGCTATTTGGAATATCAGCTTTTTAGCTTTCTCAAAATTGGCGTCATTGCACTGCTGCAAAACTATTTTCTTTTTCCTCAGTTCGGTGTAAAACTCATAAAGAATGGAGTGAAGCAGTCTTCCCATTTCAATTGCTTCGATGTCTTCAGTCGGTTCTTCAAATGTTTCTATACCGAGCACGCGCTCGGTAAAATATTTAAATGGGCATTTGGCATAATTTTCAAGCTGGGAAATTGAGTATTGTTTCTTGAGATAATCTTGCAGTCCCGCTTCAATTTCTTTGTAATCATTTTCAGTAAGACTCAAATCATCTTTGACGTTTAGGTCGCCGGTGAAAGCCGAATCCCCCATGGGAAATTCGGTTCTCTTTTTTTCTACATCAAGCGAAGTATGAATTGCTGAAGAAAGTTTCTCGCCAACAGCGGCGTGCAGTTTCGAATTAGGATGCCGACCAATTTCAATCTGGACTTCCTCTTCTGTGTACAAATATTTCTCGAAGTCCGCAGAAGTAATTTTTGCCGTCTGTACAATCGAAGAAAAATCCTTCAAGAAACTTGAGGCTACAGTTTCTTTGCCGGCATCACTTTGGTGAGTGCTCAAAAATAATTTCTTC
Source organism: uncultured Melioribacter sp. (assembly GCA_964510975.1). Lineage (GTDB taxonomy): Bacteria > Bacteroidota > Ignavibacteria > Ignavibacteriales > Melioribacteraceae > Stygiobacter. Next base: position 3,585 of record CAZEDR010000035.1, read on the forward strand.
TGCCAGCAGCAAAGCGCGCGGTAGAATAAATATCTTTCCTCAGTCTGGTGAATGAATGCTTGCTTCTTGTATGAACCGGAGAAAAATATTTCGGGATTGAATCGTGTAGGCAAAATGCCGTCGCACAAGCCGCCGATGAATAGGTAATCAAATTTTAATCCGCGTATTTCATCAAGTGAAGTTACAAGCACGCCGTAATTTGATTTCTCCTTTACATTGAAGCGTGCCCAGCCGCAAGCGGTTCTAATCTGTTCCATATAAAAGCCGAGAGGAAATTTCTTTTCGCCGCCTTGTTCCTCTTTCATCAGCTCAAATATTTCTTGTGTAACATTTAAGAACTCAGCAATTGCACGAACATTTTTTTCTTTCTCTTCACCCACATTAAGAATATTGTAAGTGAGACTGGAATCGACAAGAAAACGAGTAAGTCTATTGCCGAACTCTTCTATTGTCAGTTTGTTCTCAAACGGAGAAATGAATTCTGACAGAGTATAAATATCACGTTTGGCTTTCTCAAATATTTTTTTATTGCCGGAGATATCGTCCTCATCGCCGGAATGAGAAAGATTTGATAGCGCATCGTTCAGACTGCTGAGCCAGTTCTCTTTCCCGGAAATTATTTTCAGCTCAGATGCTACCCGGTATAGATTAGCTGAATCGATTTCTTTTGTATCTATAAATCCACTGTTAAGTGCGCGGAAAATATTTTTGAAGTAGTAATCGCTTTCAACTATTTCAAGATAGTTAACCAGCGCGATAACCGGATTGGAATTCTGAAGCAATGTTCTATCAGTTAGATTGAACGGAATACCGGTTTTGGTAAACACATCCTTGATAATCGCCGTATAATCTTGAACCAAATTAAATGCGACACAGATTTTATGCGGTTCGGTTTTTTCTTCAAGCAAAATTGTTTTTATCTGCTTGGCTACAAGCTCAATCTCATTTTCTTTATTAAATCCGCTTATAACTGCCGGCGGAACCGGAAGTTTATTCTTCTGTTTTGTTTCTCTAATTCTAAACAATTTCTCGCGAATGAATCCGTGGAACTCATTCATATCCGGCGTGCGCGCATCTTCAATCTCATTAAATCCGCTCAGCACTAAGTTTTCGAAAGTCCGTGCGAGGTGACCAAAAATAAAATCGTTCATTGGGAAATAATCAAATGAAATGAAAAGTCTGGATGATTGAGAAAGCCGATCTATGATTCCAACTTCCGGTTTAGAGAAATCACTGAACCCGTCAATGAAAATATATTCCGGAGATTGAAATGTTTTCTTAAAATCGCCGGTAAATTGGTCTTGCGTTCTTTTCAATAATTCACAATAAATGTCGCCCAGGTCAAAAGAGTTTAGCTGTAAACATTTTTCTTTGTAAGCTTTGTAAATATCAGCAATATCAATTGCCTTGTTCTTTTCTGAACCAATAAGTTTTTCAGCTTCAGAGGCAATCGATTCGGGCGGAATTCCATTTCGCTTGTACTCATTAATTACATTTCGAATCTTATCCAATGTACCGGATGGAATTTCTTCCCGATACAATGAGAGATACCTAAATTTTATTTTCCCGGCAATCTGTTTTATAAAAACTGAAGAAGCCGCTTCACTGATTTGCCTAAACGGTTTTGTAGCGGAAAGAATTTTAGATGTGAGCGTTGTGAGTGTTTCAATTTTAATCTGATGCGCCGCAGTGTTTGGTGAAAGAGAAATTATTTCCTTCTTAAGTGTGCGCGTTCTGCGGTTTGTCGGCACAACAAAAAGCAGTTCGTTGATAGCCCCGCTCTTTATCTTTTCATCAACCAGCGAGTCAATATCAACCGATTTTATTTTTTCTTTAGTAAGAATCATTTGCCGAGCATCAAGTTTCTGTACGATTTACGGATTTGCCCACAATTCTCTATGCAGAGCATCTTCTTAACTAAATCGAATCTTCGTGTAGCATCGTTCTTCCCGGCAACTAGAAGAGTTTCCAGTTCCAAAAACTTTCCGAGGTTTTTCACCTCATCAAGATGAACACGCGTATTGTCGTATAGATACAACTTCCTTTTCTTCTCAACAACAGCTTCGATGGAAAGTATATCGGCTAAATATTTTTCCGGATTCTTTCCTTTCAGTCCAAGCAATTCATAATTGCTCCAGCGCTTCCCTTTTTCGTCCCGCATATATTTAATCAAAGTAAATGTACTTCCTTCAACTCTAAGTTTGAGCAGCCCGGTCTTTGTTTTGTAGTAAATATCTTTTTGTTTCAGAATTCCTTTGAACTCCGCGCCGCTTTGTTTTAGAATTGATTCAACTTGCTTGTGAGATTTCAGATTAATCTTTAGTTCTAAATTTAATGGCATAAGTAAACTTTCCTAAAAGTTCTGCTGTTTAATGAGTAAAATTTTATCCCGTTGATTTTTCACAAAGAATCTATATCTTTCAATAGAAGCTTAGCAAAAGGAAATTAAAGATGAAAGTGTTGACAGCATTGACGCTTCTGCTTTTTAGCAGTTTTACGTTGGCTCAGAGAATCGGGGAGTTCGCTCCCGAAAAACCGCCAATAGCGTTTCCATCCAACAGCTGGGGTGCCGATGTAATGTTTGGCGAAGGCGGATTCGGTTTAGGAACTTTTTTGAGGAAATCTTTCTCTAAAAACATTACCGGCGTTATTGATTTTTCGATCTCGGAAACCAAAGATGAGCGGGAGATTGAGTACTACGATCCTTATTACGGAACTACCTTTACACCTTATAAACAAAACCGCGCTTTTCTTATGCCGGTAAATGTTGGCGCTCAAGTTAGATTGTTTGATGAAGCTCTTGCAGATAATCTTCGTCCATATGTTACTGCCGGTGTTGGACCAACATTCGTTGTTACAACCCCATATGAAGATGAATTTTTTAGTTCATTCAAACGCGCTAAGATGCAATACGGTGCAAATGGCTATATTGGATTTGGAGCTTATTTTGGAGAAAGCACTTCCAATTTGATCGGACTAAATGTTCGATACAGTCATACGGAAGTATTTGGCGATGGAATTGAAAATTTAGTTGGACAAATCCGCAAAAGCTTTGGCCAGTTTTATTTATCGTTAAGCATAGGAATAATGTATTGAAATCTCAGCCGGAACAATTTAACGGATTCAGCAAAGAGGTGTTCTCTTTCTTTACAGATTTAGAAAAGAATAACAATGTTGAGTGGTTTCACAAAAACAAAGAACGCTACCAAAGTTTTGTAGTTGAACCAACAAAAGCCTTTGTTACAGAACTCGCGCCATTTTTAAACCGGCTGAATCCCGCAATTAGAACAGAGCCAAAGTTTAATGAAACAATCATGCGCATTAATAAAGATATGCGTTTCGCCAAAGGGGATCCTTACAGAAACTACTGGCTGATTCACTTCGGAAGATTTAAACTAGACAGCGAGTTCTTCCTTTATTTTGAAGCCGGTTCATCGGACATGGGAATATTTCTTAACCGTTCGAAAGAGGAAAAACATTATTTCCGACAGAATTTAGAAAAGTATGAAAAAGAAATTCGCGAGGTTTGTACTAGGTATAAAATAAACGGCAATTATTCTCTTCATTACTTCGAAAAAATGTCTATCATAAAATTACTTGCCAAATTTGACGCTGAGAAACATATAGGCAGACTACGCGAGCATGATATGTTTCTACTACAAAGCAATAAACCAGTTTCGCAAAAGATTCTCTTTTCGGAAAACATTGTAATAGAAATGATGAAAATGATTTCCCGGCTCTACCCGCTTTACTGTTTTGCCATTTCGCCCCAGCCATTAAAAGAACTTCAGCGTTTTGAAGATGAGTTTGGAGAAGTGATCTAAAAGCAATTATGATTTACGATTTTTGAATTAGGAAACGACCTCTTATGAATTCCCAAATCCAAAATCGTAATTCACAATTCAATTTTACTTCCACTTTATTGTACAGCCTATTGTGAATGTTTCCGGTACGGAAATCGTTTTACCGGCAAACAATTCATCAATCGCATTACGTAAATATTTCGAGCGAACACTTTTCTCATCTTGCCAATTGTCATCAACTTTTCCGTGAAAAACTAATTGCTGTTCAGAATCAAATAGAAATACTTCCGGTGTATGTGTAGCTCCAAACGCCTTAGCAACCGATTGATCAGCATCCCGTAAGTATGGAAAGTTAAACTCTCTTAGTGCGGCTCTCTTCTTCATCTCTTCAAACGAATCATCCGGATACTTTACTTCATCGTTGCTGTTGATTGCAACAACTTGTAATTCTCCAGCAAAATCTTTTTGAATCTGTTTAATTCTATCTTCATATGCTTGCACATACGGGCAATGGTTGCAGCTGAACACAACAACAAATGCATTCTTGTCTTCAAACGTATTTAAGGAATAGTTATTTACATCGGTTCCCACAAGATTAAATTCGGGCGACTTTGAGCCTATTGATAAAGTTGATGTAGCCATTTCTTCTCCTATGTATTTTCTTTCTTTGCGCCTTTGCGGCTCTGCGGTTAAAAAAAGAACATTAACCGCGAAGACGCTAAGGCGCAGAGTAAAAGCAAATTAATTTTAATAGTAAATTGTATTTTAGTATAGCTAAAATCAAATCCAAATCGGAGAACAATTGGAAAAGGAATTACTCGACAAACTATTTGATAGCTACAAACATTACGCAGAGAAAAATATAAAGTCGGATTTTGTTAAGCATGATGAGGTGAAAGATAAACTCTCTCTTCTGAAACAGAAGCAATCATTCACTATTGACCAGATAGGTGAATCAATTGAACGAAGAGAAATATACTCGGTCAAAATTGGCAAAGGAAAAACCAAAATATTGGCATGGTCGCAAATGCATGGAGATGAGCCCACAGCTACCGCAGCATTGTTCGATATTTTTAATTTCCTCGCCGCTGATGATGAGTTCAATCCGATTAGGAAATCGATCTTGCAGAATTTGGAATTGCACTTTATTCCAATGGTTAATCCGGACGGCGCAGTTCGTTATCAAAGAGAAAATGCTTTTAACATTGATCTGAACCGGGATGCGCTTCGCTTCCAATCTGATGAATCAAATTTGCTTTGGAAATACGCTGAGAAACTTAAACCGGAATTCGGATTTAATCTACATGATCAAAATAGTTATTACACTGCCGGAAATGTGAACAAAACATCAGCCATTTCTCTACTCTCTCCGCCACTAGATCACGTAAAGAGCATCAACTACACCCGTGAAAAAAGTATGCAAGTAATATTGAAAATCCGCGAAGCATTGGAACAGTTTATTCCCGGGCAAATTGCCCGCTACAGCGATGATTTTGAACCACGGGCTTTCGGAGATAATTTTACCCGCATTGGTATTGGAACAATTTTGATTGAGTCGGGTTATTACAGAGGTGATTTCAATAAAGATTATGTAAGGAAGCTCAATTTTGTTTCGCTGCTGACAGCTTTTCAATCTGTTGTGGAAAAAGATTACGAGAAGATTTTCTATGCAGACTATTTTGATATTTCCGAAAACATGAAACTCTTGTTCGATCTGCTCCTTCGTAATCTTAAACTCACTTTTAACGGAAGAGCTTTTACTGTAGATGTGGGAATCAATAGAACTAAAAAATTTGATGCGGGCAGAAACACATTTTATTATGAAGCTTCAATTGCAGAGTTTGGCGACCTATCTGTTTTTTACGGAATTGAAGAGCATGATCTAAATGGATACGAAATAATTTCAGACGTTGAACTGAAAGTTGATGGATCTGCTGATTTTCTAATTAAAAAAGAAGGTGTGTTAATTTTTGAAGTTGTAAACGGAACACTTAAGAGTTGCCTATCCTAATTGAGCGACAATTGGATACATTTTCTTTAACTTTACGTAAGAATAATTAAGAGATTGAATGCCGGTTCTGGAAGAAAATAAAAGCAAAGAAGAATTACAGTTGTATGCAGATTTCGAGCGTGAGGCTGTTCCCCACATGAATGCAGTTTATAATTTTGCTTTGCGTATGACCGGCGACGAAGATGATGCGAACGATCTTGTTCAAGAAACTTATCTAAAAGCTTTCCGCTTCTTCGATAAATTTGAAAAGGGAACGAACTGCAAAGCTTGGTTGTTTAGAATAATGAAGAACTCATACATCAACGACTACCGTAAAGCGGTGAAGGAACCCAATAAAGTTGATTATGAAGATGTTCAAAATTTTTATGAAAATATTAGGCCCAACGAAATTGACAGCCGGCACTACGAACAAGATGCCTTCAGCAATTTGTTGGATGATGAAATAACAAATGTTCTTTCCGCGCTGCCTGAAGATTTTAGAACCGCAATAATTCTAAGCGATATAGAGGGATTCACTTACGAAGAGATTGCAGACTTTGTTGATATTCCGGTTGGAACTGTGCGCTCCCGTCTGCACCGCGCCCGTAAAATGCTTTACGCGCAGCTTTACGATTACGCCAAAGACAAAGGTTATGTTAACAAAAAGAAAGAAAAAAGTAGGAAATAGTTGTAATGATTTTAGATGAACAAGAATATATAGACGAAGCAATCAAGGATGGTAAAGTTTGTCCCATGGTTAAGGAAGAGGTGGAGACAAATCCCAAAATCCGCGGCGAATATATAATACAGAAGTCAATTAAATATCTGCTTAAAGATAGATTTTCCAGTAACTGCGCTCCCGTGAAATTATTTAATATCATTAACAATAAGATTACCGGACGCGACACGAATTAACCTCAGTCACAAAAATGTTCAACGTAAAAAATATTCTTGTCCCAACCGATTTCAGTAGTCTCTCCCATTCCGCACTTGATTCCGCGAAAGACTTAGCAGATAGTATGAACGCAGCTATACACCTCCTTCATGTTATTGATAAAAGCATTCCATTCATACCCGGAAAACAAATTTTAAATGAAGAGGAAATTTCCAGTTCGCTCGAAATTGAAGCTCGGAAGCATCTATCTGCATTAACTAGAGAAATTGAAAGCGAATCCGATGTTAAAGTAATCGGAGTGATTAGACAAGGAATCGATTACGAAGAGATAACAAATTATGCTAATGAATTTAAGACAGACTTAATTGTAATTGCCACTCACGGCAGAACCGGAATAATGCATTCACTATTGGGCAGTGTTGCCGAAAAGGTAATTCAGCACTCAAAATGCCCGGTTTTGGTTATTCCACCCCGGGAGGAAAGATAAATTTTGGAAAATTGAGGCGCATTCTTTAGTTTTACGGCGCAAAAATTATCAACAAGAAGGCAGGTGAAATAAGTTGGTAGGTATCACTATTGGTGAGAACGAGAATATTGATAAAGCGCTAAAACGTTTTAAGAAAAAATATGAACGTTCCGGAATCCTTAAAGAATACAAGAAGCGTACATTTTTCGTTAAACCGTCTATTGAGAAAAGAATGGATGAGATTAAAGCTAAGAGAAGAGCTTCTCGTGAACAAGCGATGAGAGATCGCAAAGGATAAAAATTAATCCCGCCTAGGCGGGATTTTTTGTATCATTTTTTCTTCTTCGCAGCCGCTTTAACTTTTTGCGGTGCCAGATAATGCTTTTGCAAGTAAGATGTAATTTTGTTAAAAGCGTCATCAACAGAACTTGAAAATTCAAATAGCTTCAAATCTTCTTTACTGATCATACCATGTTCTAGCAATGCATCAAAATTTAGAACTTCACGCCAGTAGCTTTCGCCAAATAAAACTACTTTAATTGGCTTAGTTACTTTTTTAGTCTGGACTAAGGTTAGCACTTCCATCATTTCATCCAATGTTCCAAATCCGCCCGGAAAAGCTACAAGAGCTTTAGCCAAATACATGAACCAAAGTTTTCTCATGAAGAAGTAGTGAAATTCGAAAGTGAGATTTGGATCGACATATTTATTTACAAACTGTTCAAAAGGAATACTGATATTTAAACCAATTGAATGACCGCCGGCATTGTAAGCGCCTTTGTTTGCCGCTTCCATAATACCGGGACCGCCGCCGCTGCAAATCATAAATCTCTTTCCGGCAGTCGGCAAAGACATACTCCACTCCGTTAATCTTTTACCAAGTTCAACGGAGTCTTCATAGTACTGAGCCATTTCGAGAGCTTTAAGAGCCTTCTCGAATTTAGCATTACCGGCTTTGCTTTTATCTTTTTTAGCTTCATTAAGCATTTTCAATGCATCTCTGCGGGAAACAATTCTAGCTGAACCGAAGAATACCACTGTATCAATAATTTTGTTTTTATCGAATCTTGCTTTAGGTTGAAGAAACTCTGATAAAATTCTAATTGTGCGTGCATCTTTGGAATTTAGAAAATCCATGTCTGTGTACGCTTTTACTGCTTTTTCTGTTTTTTTCATTATTCACCAAATATAAATTGATCTTACAACTAACTATCCGGCATTCTGCTGGATTAGTTCGACTATAGCTTTCGCATCATGTATTTAATTTTGGAAAACCAAGTCTCATTAAAATAAAAAAGCCCCTTCGCAAAGGGGCTCAAATGAATTATTTAGCTGGCGCTTGAGTTGACCTTTGCTGCGGCACTGCCGGAGAGGTCGGAACGGACTGAGTGCCTCCGCCTTGAATAATGCTATCGCCACCTACTTCACCAGATTTTCCGGGTAAAAAGAAAAGGTTAATAACAATTGCAAGTATTATCAAAGATCCACCTAACCACCAGGTAGCTTTGCTAAGAAAGTCTGCCGTTCTTCTTGTTCCAAACACAGTACCAAATTGACCAACGCCGCCGAATGAACCGGCTAACCCGCCACCTTTGCTTGATTGTAACAGCACAACTATTATCAAAAGTGCTGCAACTATTATAGCTACTGTCATTAATAACGTATACATCTTTAACTCCAATGTTTTGTAGCGAGGGAGGGACTTGAACCCCCGACACGTGGATTATGATTCCACTGCTCTAACCAACTGAGCTACCTCGCCATAATTTCTAAAATCGGGTGGTAAATATAAATGATAGAGCCCCAAACATCAACCCAAATTATTCATTCAAAATGAATAATTTGCCGAAGGCCGCATGTAAAACGTCCTCTTATAGACGTTTTACTGCGGGGTGATCCCGCAAAAGCAACCTATAAATTCCCGATTTTCGGGATATTTTATTAGAAACAATAAATGAATGAACAACATTATTAAGAATCGCGGCGCGAAGCGCAACTCCGCCGGTTTCCGGCGGAGTTGGATCAAGAAAAGTTTGGGGCCTAAACTAAAACTATTTAAGCTGGTTTATAATGTTCTTTTTATACTCTTCCTTAAAGATTCCGGCGCCGGAGGCTTTATAAGTTTTCACTTCCAGTCCGGCAGCTTTCAATCTCTGATCGGCAGAAGCTATACGCGCAATTGGATCCGGATGAGTAGAAAGGAATTGAGCCAAACCTTGTCCACCTTTTTCTACTTTACCGTCATCTCTCATTTTTTCAAAAAAGAACTTAACTGCGCCGGGGTAGAACTTTGTTGATTGCAGATATTTCATAGAAACTTGATCGCTTTCATCCTCGTCGGCTCTGCTGTTTGCCAGAAGAGTTAATCCGGACAATAGGTTTCCGGCAATAGAAGCTATTTGTGTTGGATTCTCGCCAAGAACAAGGCCTTGAACCATTTGAATACCATACTGCTTTGTAATTCTCTTCGTTGCATGTCGTCTCTCAGCATGAGCAATTTCGTGACCGAGAACCCCAGCTAGAGCCGCTTCGGAATCGAGATATTTTAGTAAGCCCGTGTAAACATAAACCGGTCCGCCCGGAATAGCGAACGCGTTGAGTATAGAATCGTTTTTAATAATTTCTAAATTATACTTGAATACACCCTTGTAAACTACATCCGGCGATTGCAGAATCGGCTGAAAAATATTTTGGTTGATATAGTTTTTTAACACCGGATTATTATAAACCGGATAATCCTTAGGACTATTCTGCAGTTGAAGTGCGAACTCAGAACCAAGAGCCACATCTTGCTCAACCGGAAAAATGTTGAGGTTTTGAATTGCTGAACAAGCAGCGATAAAAATTACGAGTCCGCTTATTAATATTTTTTTCGATAAGAATTTTTTCATGCTTTCACCTATCATTTAATAATATTGAATTTCTTTCTTAACAAGTAAATAAACACTGGGGCGCCGATAAGTGCAGTAATTGCACCAACCGGCAATTCAACCGGAGCGGCAATTGTTCTAGCAATTGTATCGGCAAAAGTTAAGTACGCAGCACCAATAAAAAAAGAAGCCGGGAATACAATCCGGTTATCATTACCAAACATCATTCTGCAAATGTGAGGAATTAGCAAACCGACAAAGCCGATTATTCCGGAAACAGAAACTATTGTTCCTATCATTACGCTAACAAGGACATAAGTAATGTTTTTTAGTCGTGACACATCCAAGCCCAACTGCTTTGCTGTATCGCTACCCATACTGAGTATGTTAAACTTATTTGAGAATATTATAAGTATCAACACAACAATAAAAGTAAGAGGAAGAACAAAAATTAAGTTGTCTTTTTCCGCAAGCGATAAATTTCCTATCAACCAAAAAACAGCTGTACGTAAAGAATCATTCAACAAAGTCATCATCAATAAAATTCCGGCAGAGAAAAAAGCGCCTATCATAACGCCAGAAAGCAATAACTGGTTGGGTTCGAGTTCACCGAATCTTTTTCCCAAAACAAACACAAGAAGCATTACCAAAATTGCTCCAGAAAAGGCAAACACTTGTGTACCAAGAAAACTCAAGCCCAATAAAAAAGAAAGAACCGCACCGAATGTTCCTCCGCTGGAAATACCTAGTATATATGGCTCAGCAAGAGGATTCATAAGCATAGCTTGAAAAACTGCGCCGGCTATTGACAATCCACCGCCCACCGCAATTGCAAAAAGTATGCGAGGCAGACGAATATCAAAAATAATTTGGTGTACAATAGAATCGCTTGTCGATGAGAAAATGCTTGCGACTAAATCATTTACTCCAATGCTTGTTGGTCCGACTACCAATGCAATTAGACAAACAACAAGAAGGAATAAAGCCAAGAGCAAATTGAGCAAAAGAAACTTAGGTGCATCTAATCGCTTAATTGCTTCCATAGCTCATCAATTAGTTCGGGAATTTGAAAATTAGTTGCCGCTGAAAAAATTAGAATCGGTCCGCTGTAGCCGCGGATTTTTCGCTTCATAACTTTTTTCAAGGTTGCTTGATCTATCAAGTCAGCTTTAGTGAAAGCTAGAATTTTTTTCTTGTCACTTAAAATTTCAGAATAGGAATTCAATTCTTTTAGAAGAGTTTTATAATCTTTCTGATATTCTTCTGAAGTTACATCAATCATTATCAAAAGAATTTTTGTACGTTCGATGTGTCGGAGAAATTTAAGTCCAAGCCCTTTTCCTTCCGAAGCGCCCTCAATGATTCCGGGAATATCTGCAACAGTAAAACTTCTGTAATCCTTGTAACGAACAATACCAAGATTGGGTTCTAACGTTGTAAAAGGATAATCGGCAATTTTAGGTTTAGCTTCCGAGATAACGGAAATCAAAGTAGATTTACCGGCATTGGGAAAACCAACTAAACCGACATCAGCAATAAGTTTTAATTCCAGCACAACTGTTTTTTCTTCACCAGGTTTTCCATTCTCAGCATAACGAGGTGTTTGCTTAGTTGGAGTAGCAAAATTTGAATTCCCTTTACCGCCTCTTCCACCTTTAGCAGCTAGAAATTCCTTTTCATCAGCATCAAGATCCGCAAGAACTTCTTCCGTTACAGAATCCTTAATGATTGTTCCAATAGGAATTCTGATGATAATATTCTCTCCTCTTTTACCATCACACAGTGAAGAGCCGCCATGCTCGCCCCGTTCCGCTGTATAAGTTTTCTTGTATCTAAAATCGAGCAAAGTGCTTAGGTTTCTATCGGCTTTAAAAATTACATTGCCACCATTGCCGCCATTGCCGCCGGCCGGACCGCCTTTAGGAACATATTTTTCTCTTCTAAACGCAACAGCACCATTGCCGCCGTCGCCCGATTTAATTGATATTTTTGCATAATCTATAAACATAATTTTTATTTGCGGCTGAAAAACTCAGAGATTATTTCTCTAAGAGTATCCGCTTCCTTTGAATTTCGGTTTATTCTGCGCGTCGCAAGTGTTTCGTTAATTATAAAATGAGCATCTTCAACGTTTCTACAGTTGGAAATTTCATCCAGCATATTTGCAAAATCTTCTATGTCGTAATCAAAGACAATTTCAATAATCTTTGTCATGTTTTTGTGTTCTAAAACTTCAGCTAGCTCAAGCTTTGTTTGCTCTTCAAACTTTGTCCGGAGTACTTCTTCATCATCTTCAAAGTATTCGCTTATAATTGGCTCCGGGTTTCTATCATTTTCTTCTTCAATCTCGGTTTCATTTTGTTTATTGTGAATTATCTTAAAACTGCTTTCAAATTCTTCTTCAATTTCTTCGTCATCGGAATCTTCATTTTTAGGTACTTCCGGAATTGTAATTTCTATTTCTTCATCTATCTCATTTGCAACTTTATTTATTAAGAAGGAATCAGTTTCTTCAACATGAACCTCTGGTGTTTTAAACTCTTCATCATCATCATCTTCTTCAAACGACTTAAACAAAGTAGAGTATGTATCGATATCATCTTTATCGTTAACTGGAGGTGTATTTTCAATAGCGTCAGATTCTTCTTCGCTTATCGGTTCAATTTTGTTGTCTTCATTAACCTTAATTCTAATTTTTGTGTTCGGTCTAATAATAACTTCTTCATCATGAGTAGAAATAATCTCCGTTGTATCTACAACCGGTTCATCCAGATTCATTAACAAAGGAACTTCGTCAGCAGTCTTTTCTTTTTCATCCCGCACATTTTCTTTGCTATCAGTTGGTTCTTCAAACTCTTCAAAGAATTGAGCGCTGCCCTCTTCTACTTCCTCAACAGTTTCTTTTACTTCTTCAACTTCTTTTTCTTCACCTTGTTCTTCAAACAACAGGAATTCTTGCTTGAAAGGTTCATCTTCTTTTTTCTCAATCATTACACCGGTCAAGATTTTCATATAATCGCCAATGTGGTAGCGAGAGTTTTCATCCGAACCGAAAGTATCCGTAATCTTCTGAAGATGGTGCGGCAAATCTTTTTCTTCTAAATATAATTCAACTGCTGTAAGGGGAATTCTCGTCTTCTGCATCTGACCGATATTAAAAAACTCTGCCATCGAAATTAGTGAGCTCGACATTATTCCTTTCAGATTCGATTCCATTCCAAGTTTATCTGTACGGTTGAGGAGATCTTCAAACTCCTCGGCATTCATAGAGAGAATCTTCTTCGTATTGATGTACGAAATAATAATCTTTTTAACAAACTTGTAGTAGTAAACGTAATTAAGAATCTGCTTAATCTCGTTGGAGGATTTATACTTAGCTTCATCAAAAATAAATCTTGTTAATGTCCATTTGGGACGAACAAGATAATTTACCGTAAACGATGTAGCATGAAGAATCAGTTTGGCAATGTATTCGAGCGAAAAGCGCTTAATCTTTTTAACTTCTTCCGTAATCTCATTAAAGTGATGCGCTATAACATCACCCGAGTAATCGAACACGGAATTTTTCAACAACTTCTGGCGGTCTTCAAAAACTAAATAATCAATTTCAGCAGAGATGTAATTTAGAATTGCCGGATGAAGATCAACATTTTGCAATTGTTCAAAAGTAAAATAAGGACCTAACTTATTTACCTTATTCAGGTTGAAATCGTAAATAAATTTTATTTCTCTCTCGAACATTTTAGCTTTGAACTGCCGATTATGTTATACGAATAATACAAAAAAACGGGTAAAAAAATCCCCACCTAATTCAACCCGATATTTTTGAAAGTGATCTAGTTTAGGAAGAAAAAGCTAATTCCCGGTTTCTTGCCTCGCTTAACGTCAGTCTATGTGGGCGCGCAATATGTGTCTAACTTCGCTTACCCCGACTTCTATAGTTTCTTGGAGCTAAGCCGGAAGAACTTCTCTTCTGAAAATCCGTTCTTGGCTGCCTTGGTAAATTTTTCTTCTGATGCTTTTCCGGAATTGTAACTAGCAAACTTTCTTCCGGGAAAATGCATTCGATTTTCTTTCCTAAATATTCTTCCAATCTCAACAAATCATGCGAATCATTTTCATCTGCAAAACTGATTGAAATTCCGGTTGCACCCGCGCGCCCGGTTCTGCCAATTCTGTGCACATACTCTTCTACATCTTCCGGAATGTTGTAGTTGATAACGTGAGAAATTCCTTCCACATGAATTCCGCGCGAAGCAACATCGGTTGCAACTAAAATACGTACATGTCCTTCGCGAAAT
>CAZEDR010000036.1:0-15540 GCA_964510975.1 uncultured Melioribacter sp.
TATCTGTACCAAATTGTTCGTAGAGATACAATGCAAACCTAGCTGCACGTGAATAATCTTTTAATCCATCAGTTGCATCTGCACTATTCCAGTTCAATAAATAGCGGTTTGTATTATTGGAGTAACCTTGTGTACCGGATTGTCTATATAAACCATATCCGCAAACAACTTCTGCTACTAAAGACCATGCTTCATTAAAAAATGTTACTTGACCGCCCGGATGATAATTGTACATAATCATATGCTGAAACTCATGAGCCGTAGTTGCCATTCCAGTTTTCAGTAAGTTAGAATCGAGTAAGTTTAACGGTTTACAATCCAAATAATATATTTCTGCTTTATTGCTATAGGGATAACCGACAGAAGTCTGCTCATGATAACCATAAAAATAACCAGCATAATAACCTTCACCAGGTTGTCCGCTGTAACCATCCGGGATATTTAATAAAAGAATAACAATTTTAGGGTCGCCGTCAACGTTAGGCGGAGCGCCAAATGTTTCAACGTTTGTTTTATAAATACCTTTTGCAGCGTTTGCCGGAGTTGAATTATCGAACGCGTTCATTACCGAGTTAACCGCATCTTGATTTACTATGCCGGAAGTCCACATTGAATCTTCGACGAAGATGTAACAGTTTGAACCAACTGCGCGGCAAGTTGCCGGCGATTGATAGAATTGGTTGTTTACAAAATTGGATGACCACCAATTCTTTTTATCCCCAACATTATATGCAGTTACTTTTTTAAGTTGTGCCGGTGCAGCAGTAAACTTTGTCGGATCGATTCCATTAATCTTATTAAACCTATCAAGAAGCGGCTGAGGGTCAATCGGGTGGCTTTCCGCCAAAATAGTCTCTGGTTCTGCCTCTTTCTGAAGTACACTTTTAGTTTGTGCAGATATATTTATAACTGCAATTAACAAAAGAAGAATAATGCCTGCTTTCAATTTCATAGTTTTTCTCGAATAATTATTTGCTTTCATTTTTTATAGGAATTGCTTTTTCAACAACCAATACTTCGTTTCCATCTTCAGTTCTTTTATCTCCATATTGTATAAGATAGTAAGAACCTTGCTTCTTGTTTAGTTCGGCATTCAGTTCTTTACTTCCTTTTAAAACATAGAACTTTCCATCGTCGGTCTTAACTGCAAGTTTGGTAAAGGGTTCATTACCAATAACAGTGATAAATCCTTTCATAGTGTTTTCTTCAGTTTTGCCGCAGCCGCAATTGCATCCGGCTGAATAGAGCGCAATGAGTAAAAACAGAAGTACAACCAGAGCTTTCCGAAATCCCATTTTATTTCCTTAATGATTTAACAGTAAGATAGTTATTTGATCATATCAATTCAACGTACTATGAATTGGTGAACTGAGTAAAGTCTGCGTTAAGTTGGTCGAAAAGATATTCATTCCCCATCAAATCTTTCAATGTCATTTGAGATACCACAGAATCAACAGCCGATTGAATTTTTTTCCAAAGAGAGCGGACGGAACAATCGATTGAATTGGTGCAAATATCAAAGAGCCCGGCGTGAGAGTTACAGAAAGCGTCATCAAACAATTTACCGCCTAATGCATTTAGCACATCGCCAATAAAAATTTGCTCTGGCGGACGGGTAAGCATGTAGCCGCCTATCTGTCCGCGCGAGCTTTCTAAAAATCCGCCAATGCGAAGCGAGCGAAGAATTTTGCCGGCATTATGCTCGCTTAATCCTTCGGCTTTGCTTATCTCCGGAATTGTAAATGCTTTTCCTACTTCGTAGAATTTTGCAATCCGAAGCAAACAGCGTATTCCATATTCTTCTGTTGCACTAAACTTCATTCACCATCTCATCTTGATCTTACCCGACTTGCCTCGCGGCAAGCTCTTGACCTTGATCTTGATCTATTAATTTGCAAGAATATCAAGATTAACCCGCTTCGACTCGCGTCGAGCGAGGCGAGGATCACGAGCATGAGCAAGAATTTTGGTTAATTATTCATCGGAATTTTACTGCCACAAGTTTTTGCATAAACAAGCTGATCATATTTTTCTTTCGAAACAGATGGACCTTGAGCTTTGCATAAATTGCTGAACACTTGTTTCAACTCATCTGCAATTTCTTCAGCATATCTTCCTTCAATTCTGTGACGAGGCAATAAGTGTAACGGTGTTCCGTTTTTAAATAATGCAATGAATGGAGAAGATGGCGCTACTTCGGGTAAATATTTTTCTCTAAAGTAATCCACTGCATCGCGGTCTTGTCCGGCAAACACGGTTACTAATTTATCCGGTATAACCGAATGCTGAAGCGCTTCTGCAACACCCGGACGAGCACTTCCGGCAGAACAACCACATACGGAATTGAGAACAACCAAAACTGTTTCGTCATTTTGCTTACCAAGAAAATCTTCAACAAGCTGAGGTGTTACTGCTTCTTGAAATCCAACGAAGGTCAGTTCGTCGCGCATAGGCTGAACTGCTTCGGGATCATAAATAGGTGCTTTTTGATTTATGTTAAACATACTGCTTCCTTTCTTTTTGTTATTCTTTACTTGCGTTAGCAAGAGAAGAATTTCATTGCAATTACAAATTGAGATATTTCGCTTCGCTCAATATGACAATTATGATTATTATTTATAAAAACCCAAGTTCCAACTTTGCTTCTTCACTCATCATCTGCATTGTCCAAGATGGCTCGAAAACCAGATCCAGATAAACATCTTTAACACCTTTAACAGACTTAACTTTTTCTTTTACTTCCGGAGGCAAAGATTCCGCAACCGGACAGTTCGGAGAAGTTAAAGTCATCTTAACGTAAGTGTTTCCTTCATCATCAATTTTTATTTCGTAGATCAATCCAAGTTCCCAGATATCAACCGGAATTTCCGGATCGTAGCAAGTCTTAAGTTTTTGGATGACTTCCTGTTCTAATTTTCCTTTGTCAATCATGCGAACATCTTTTTTACTTTATGAATTCCGAGGACTAGTTTATCAATCTCTTCTTTTGTATTGTAAAACGCGAATGATGCGCGCGCAGTTGCCGGTAAATTATAACGCTGCATAACCGGCTGAGTGCAGTGATGCCCGGTGCGAATCGCAATGCCGTCAGTGTCTATGATGGTTCCAATATCGTATGGATGAATTCCCTCTATCACAAAAGAAATTACGCTTGCTTTCTCTTTTGCTGTTCCAATAATTTTTAAGCCGGGAATTTCCAAAAGCTTTTCTGTTCCATAAACGAGTAATTCATTTTCGTATGAAGCTAATTCCGAACGGTCGAACTGCATCACATAATCCAAAGCTGCACCGAGAGCAATGCCGCCCGCAATATTTGGCGTACCGGCTTCAAACTTGCGCGGTATATCATCGTAAGTCGATTTTTCAAAAGTAACGGTTCTAATCATATCGCCGCCGCCTTGATATGGAGGCATCATTTCTAAAAATTCTGTTTTTCCATATAGCACACCAATGCCGGTCGGACCAAAAACTTTATGACCGGAGAAAACAAAAAAGTCGGCATCAATTTCCTGTACATCAACTTTTTGATGAGGAACAGATTGTGCGCCATCAATCAATACCGGAATTTTCTTCGCGTGCGCAATTTCAATTATTTTTTTTACGGGATTAATTGTTCCAAGTGCATTTGAAATGTGCACAACAGATACAAGTTTTGTTTTCTCATTAATCAATTTCTCAAACGCATCCATATCCAATTCGCCGGCATCGTTAATTGGAATAACTTTTAGCTTGATATTCTTTCTATCACCCATTAATTGCCAAGGAACAATATTAGCATGATGTTCCATGTGAGAAACGATTACTTCATCGCCATCCTTAAAAAACTTAGCTCTGCATAAAGTTGAAGCAACTAAGTTAATCGCTTCCGTAGCTCCGCGAACAAAAACAATTTCCGAAACGCTCATTGCGTTAATAAATTCTTTTACTTTAAGCCGCGCGCCTTCATATTGCTCTGTTGCAAGTTCGCTAAGAAAATATAAGCCTCGGTGAATATTCGCGTTATCGTAAGTATAGTATTGTGTTAATGCATCAATTACAGATTGCGGTTTTTGCGAAGTAGCGGCGTTATCAAGATAAACCAACGGCTTTCCGTTTACCATTCTGGTTAAGATTGGAAAATCTTTACGAACATCTTCTACTATAAATTTTCTTTTTGCTTCTTGAATCGTAGTTATCACAAAGCTCCTCTAATGGAACACTGATTTAACAGATTTATCATTTTTGATCTGTTCAATCAGTTTAATCTGTGTTCTATTCGTTACCTATTTCAACTTTATGTAAATGTTCAAAAATCATATGATTAATCTGTTCTTTCAACGGCTCAATCTTTATAGTTTCAATTACATCATTAGCAAATGCGCGTATTAACATACTCTTTGCAAGTTCTTGCGGAACCCCGCGCGAACGAATATAAAATTCGCTTGTATCGTCTAAGTGCCCAACTGTAGCGCCGTGCGAACACTTAACATCATCAGCAAATATTTCCAGCTGCGGCTTTGTATCTATTGTTGCTGTCTTTGAAAGCAATATTGTTTTATTCTGCTGATAGGCATTAGTTTTCTGTGCGTCTTGCCTTACTATGATTTTTCCGTTAAACACACCGCGGGCGTTGTCATCCAAAATTCCTTTGTAAAGTTCGTTACTCATACAATTCGGTTTAGCATGGTCAACAAAAGTATGATTATCAACGTGCTGCTTTCCATTAATCATGTATAAACCATAGTAATGTGTTTCTATGTTTTCACCATCCAGCACAGAGTTAATATCGTTACGAACGATTGAACCACCGAATGTGATATTGTAATGATTCAAAACACTATTCTTCTTCTGCGTGGCTTGTACTTTTTCAATGTGGTAAGCTTCGTCAGATTCGTTCTGAATTTTATAAAGATTTACCATTGAAGATTCTGCGGAATATATTTCTGTTACAATATTGCTCAAATAGGATTTCTCCCCAACTCCTCTATAGTTTGCTATAAAACTAACTTGCGAATTTTCTTCAGCAACAATCAGATTTCTTGGAGAGGCTAAAACGTTTTCATTCGAAGAGGAATTTAGGTACAACACTTGAATTGGTTTTTCAACAATCATTCCTTTAGGTACAATAACTACCGCACCATCAACAACGTAGGTTGTATTAAGAGAGTTAAAAGCATTTTCATCTTTCGATAGCTTACCCAAGTACTTGTCAATTAATGCCGGATTTTCTGAGTAAATTTTCTTCAAGCTACCGACAGTTAGACCTTTAGGCAAATCCAGAACATTGCTGAGACTTTCAACATAGACGCCATTCACAAAAACCATCAAGTGTGAATCAAAGTCTTTAAAAAGGAATGAGCCGATTTCCTCTTTGGTAAATGCAACCGGTTCGCAATTTACAGCCGGAATGAAATTTTGTTTTACAATTGAAGAAACGTCGGTGTATTTCCATTCTTCATTACGTTGAGTGGGATAATTTGTTTCTGAAAATTGCTGTAGCGCATTCTTCCTAAGCAGATGAAGCGGCGTTTTAGCTTCACCGTTTAACTTGCTTTCAAAAGTTTTGAAATTTTCTATATAGAAATCTTTGCTGTTCATCATTTCTCCACTCACACAGCTTCTGCTGCTTCAGTAATTAACCAATCGTAACCACGCTCTTCCAATTCAAGCGCGAGTTCTTTTGTACCGGATTTAATAATTCTTCCTTTGTATAAAACGTGGACGAAATCCGGAACTATATAATTAAGCAATCGCTGGTAGTGTGTTACTACTAAAAATGCTGTGTTAGGATTCTTGTAAATGTTCACACCGTTGGAAACAATTTTAAGCGCGTCGATATCAAGCCCGGAATCAGTTTCGTCAAGTAAAACAAATTTTGGTTCTAGCATCATCATTTGTAAAATTTCGTTTCGCTTCTTTTCACCACCGGAAAAGCCAACATTCACATAGCGGGAAATCATAGTGTCGTCCATTCCCAAAACTTTGGTTTTTTCTTTAAGCATTTCTAAAAACTGTTTTGGAGTCAGTTCTTCTTTGCCATGATATTTTCTAATCTCATTTAACGCAGTTTTCAAAAAGGTTGCGTTGCTTACACCGGGTATTTCAATCGGGTATTGAAACGCAAGAAACATTCCCTCACGGGCGCGAGTCTCCGGATCCATATCAAGCAAATCCTTAGATTCGAAAAAAACTTCGCCACCGGTGACTTCATAGCTTTTGTTTCCCGTTAATACGTTTGCCAATGTACTTTTGCCAGAGCCATTCGGTCCCATAATCGCATGTATTTCGCCAGCCTTAAGCTCAAGATTTATTCCTTTAAGAATTTCCTTGCCGTCAACATTAGCCGTTAAATTTTTTATTGATAACATTTTCACTCCTTTGTTCTAGCATTCAGTTTTCGGCCTTCAGCTATCTTTTATAATTCTAAATTTTCAATTCGCAATTCTAAATTGCTTTTAACCAACCGAGCCTTCAAGAGAAATTGCAAGAAGCTTTTGTGCTTCCACTGCAAATTCCATCGGCAAATTGTTAAATACTTCTTTACAGAAACCGTTAACAATCATGTTGACTGCATCTTCGCTTGAGATTCCGCGCTGGTTGAGATAGAAAATTTGATCTTCGCCAACTTTTGATGTCGTCGCCTCGTGCTCAACTTTCGCAGTGTTATTCTCAACTTCTATGTATGGAAATGTGTGGGCGCCGCATCTGTCACCCATTAACATAGAATCACATTGGGTATAATTTCTGGCGCCCTCTGCATTTTTTCCGATTCTAACCAAACCGCGATATGAGTTGTTGCTCTTTCCGGCAGAAATACCTTTTGAAACAATTGTGCTGCGTGTGTTCTTTCCAAGATGAATCATTTTGGTTCCGGTATCTGCTTGCTGATAATTATTTGTTACAGCAACAGAATAAAATTCACCGACAGAATTTTCACCTTGGAGAATACAGCTTGGATACTTCCAAGTAATTGATGAGCCGGTTTCTACTTGAGTCCAGCTGATTTTCGAATTTTTTCCTCTGCAAGCACCGCGTTTGGTAACGAAGTTATAGATTCCTCCTTTACCCTCTTTATCACCCGGATACCAGTTCTGCACAGTTGAATATTTAATTTCAGCATTGTCTAAAACTACAAGTTCAACCACTGCAGCATGTAATTGATTTGTATCTCTTATCGGGGCAGTACATCCTTCCAGATAACTAACGTATGCATCTTCTTCCGCAACAATTAATGTTCTTTCAAATTGTCCGGTCTCTTGAGAATTAATTCTGAAGTATGTAGATAATTCCATCGGGCAGCGGACACCTTTGGGAATGAATACGAAAGAACCGTCGCTAAATACTGCAGCATTAAGTGCTGCGTAAAAATTATCGGTGTAGGGAACCACCGAACCAAGATACTTTTTAATTAATTCCGGGTAATCTTTAACCGCTTCCGAAACAGAACAAAAGATTACACCCTTTTCTTTTAAAGTTTCTCTGAATGTTGTTGCTACGGAAACCGAATCAAACACAGCATCGACAGCTACACCGGAAAGGATTTTTTGTTCATCCAGCGGAATACCAAGTTTTTCAAATGTTTTGAGTAGTTCGGGATCAACTTCGTCAAGCGAATTTAATTTAGGTTTTTGTTTTGGTGCTGAGTAATAGCTGATATTTTGGAAATCAATTTTAGGATAGTGAACATTAGGCCAAGATGGCTCTAGCATTTTCTGCCAATATCTAAAAGCTTTCAACCGCCATTCAGTCATCCACTCCGGCTCATCTTTCTTCTTTGAGATCATCCTTACAACTTCTTCATTCAAACCTTTTGCAGCCGTTTCGGACTCAATATCAGTAACAAATCCCCATTTATACTCTGAGGAGGTTACATCATCAATAACCTTCATGTCATCGGATAATTCTTCAGCCGGTTGTTCTTTTATTTCGTTCATTACAATTCCTTTACAATTCGGGTTTCAAACCTATTCCATCTGGAAAAAAAAGTCAAGATTAAAAATCATAACGATTTTATCTCTCGAATCGTTCCACATTTAGCAAGAATTCTAATCGAAAAAAATGATTTGATAATGAGCTGAAAACTAAATTGGCGACCAATTAAGTCAAACTAATTCTATTTTCGGTTCAGATACTCAAGAGCCATTGAGATAGTATGTGCGTAAGACAAGACCTTAAACTCGCCTTTTTGCAAGGCTTGTGTTAACTGATCTTTGGAAAGCAAAACCAATTCAGGCTGTTCCATGTCAATTTCGGTAGGTTCAGATATTTTTACAGCATTCAACGCTAAGTACAAAAATGCTTTCCCGCAGCCGCGGTTTGCGTCAACATCATAATGCCCAAGTTCAATCCATTCATTTGCAGAAAATCCGGTTTCTTCTAGCAATTCTCTTTTAGCGGCAAGCAGAGGCTCTTCATTTGGCTCTATATATCCGCCTATTGGAGCCAGCGTTAATCCTTCGATTGCATACTTAGGATGGCGCAAACATATAAATTCTTTGGAAGGAGTAACTACAACTACATTTATAAAATCGGGTGTAATTACCCAAGACCAATCATTTATAATCTGTCCATCCGGTAATTCAACAACGTGATCTTCTACTTTCAAGAACTTTCCTCTTTCGAGAACAAGTTTCTTATCAAGAGTTTTCCAAGGTTTCATGCTACGTAGTCCATGTTTCTGAAGTTAACTGGACTAAAATCGAAATTCTGTTTAGAAAGCTCGCATTTATTTAAAACCCGATTTTCCTCTTCGGTTTTTCTTCTTCAATTATAAATTGCCGGATTGCATCAAAAACAATTCTAAACTGCTCATCGTACTTGGATTCCAATTGCTCAATCTTCTTTGCAAGCTCTTTGTTCGAGCTAATTAATCTTCTCAGTTGAACAAAAGCCCTCATAATTTCGATATTCACTTTTATAGCTCTATCAGAATTGAGTAAGCCAGATAGCATTGCAACACCTTGTTCAGTAAAAGCAAAAGGCGCATAACGCAATCCCATTTTATCAGAATTGGAGGTCACAATTTGTGACCTCCAATTTTTGAATTCATCTTCAGTGAGTTGGAACATGAAATCCGAAGGGAATCTTTTAATATTTCTCCGAACAGCTTGCTTTAAAACTTTCGTTTCAACACCGTAAAGTATAGCAAGATCGCGGTCAAGAATGACTTTTTCGCTGCGTAGAAAATAAATCCTTTCAACAATTTCTTCTTGTTTAGCTAATGATTTCATAAAATCCCACCGTATAATATTTTTATGAATTTCTCTGGCGTTTTATTTCGAAGAGCAAAACTCCCGTAGCTACAGAAACATTAAGCGAATCAACTTTTCCATTCATCGGAATCTTTACAAGAAAATCGCATGTTTCAGCAACTAACTTACGAATACCTTTTTCTTCGTTGCCCATTACAAGAGCTACCGGCATTTTGTAATCCATCTCGCTGTAATTCTTGGAATTATTTAGAGAAGTACCGACAGTCCAGAAACCTTCTTCCTTAAGAATATTCATTGTCTGAACGAGGTTGTTAACCGGACAAATTTTAACATAAGAGACAGCACCGGCAGAAACTTTTTCAACTGTTTCTGTTATTGGAGAACTTTGATTTGTAGTAACTATTATTCCATCTACACCGGCGCACTCGGCGGTACGTAAAATCGCACCCAGATTATGAGGATCTTGGATTGAATCGAGTAGAAGCAACAAGGGATGAGTGGATTTTTTAGCTTCGTCTATTAATTCACCAAGTTCATAAAATTTTTGTGTTGATTTGTAAGCAACGACGCCTTGTGCGTCTTCACTTTTGGCAATAGAATTAAATTTTTGCGGTGAGACTTGTGAAACTTTTATTCCATTTTTCTTTGCTGCAGAGAAAATGCGGTTGATTGCATCACCGTGCTGACCGAATGCAACATAAATAATTTCAATTTCCGCACCGGAATTGATTGCTTCCAATACCGGTTTTCTTCCATAAATTTTTTGCATAGTAGAAGTGTTGATTAGTTTTTATAGAAATAAAATAATTAGCGTTAATCTTCCGGAAAGGAGAATTCTTCGTCGGCAATCATAAATCCACAAAAGAGACGATTGTTTTTCTTTTTTGGTTTGTACTGCTTTAGAAGCAGTAATTCTTTCTTGAAAATATTTAAGTGGAAATCCGCACTATTTATTGCGCCATCTTGCTTAACAACATTAACCGTATAATCTCCGAACAAATCCTCAAAGAGCGATTCATTTCTAGCCGGCTGAATTCTGGGAACGGAATTCATTTTAGCTTTTAATCCCATAACAACAAGATTAATTACATTCTTCTCTTTGATAACATCAACTGAAACTTCGTAAGCAAAAGCCGTAAACTCTACAACTGTTTCTATAGCAAAAGCATAATATTGCTTACGTTCCTTTTCATCATACTTGAAAAATGCTTTGCAGTAATATTCCAATTTGTCCGGTTTTTTTGTTGGAACTGCTTCCAAAGCCGCGTGCGGTTTCTTTTTTCTGGTTTTTGGAATTTTGGGAATATCTTTTGGCTTACGTAGAGACATCAGATTCCCTTTATGGTGTTAGTAATTTCAATAAGATTGTCTTTACTAAAATTCTTTTGTTCGCTATTAGTCATATTTTTGAGAACAACTTCACCATTTGCAAACTCATCACCGCCTACAAACAAAACGTATTTTGCATTCAATCGATTTGCTTCGCGCATTTGGGCTTTCACGCTTCGTGAAAGATAATCTACTTCGGCATTTAATCCATCACGACGAAATGAAAGTGCAGTTCGAAACGAAAAATTTTGTAGTGTCTTATCAATAGTGATTATGAAAACGTCTGATTTTTCTTCAGCGGCCTGGAATGAATTTTCATTTTCACAAGCGAGTAAAATTCTCTCCATTCCAGCAGCAAAACCAACGCCCGGCAAATCCGGCCCGCCGAGTTCTTTTACTAAGCCGTTATACCTACCGCCTCCGCATAACGCGCTTTGAGATCCAACACTGCCACTCACCACTTCAAAAGTTGTATGCGTGTAATAATCTAAACCGCGAACTAGAGCTGCATCAACTTGGAACGGAACATTGGCAGATTTTAACGCTTCTTTAACTTTTTCAAAATGATCAACACTTTCATTATCCAAATAATCAATAAGCAGTGGTGCTGATTTCATAACAGATTTATCCCGCTCATCTTTACTGTCGAAAATTCTAAGAATGTTTATTTCTAATCTTTTCTTGCTCTCTTCCGAGAGTTTATCCAAATGTTGATTTAGATAATCTCGCAAAACTGTTTTGTATTCTTCGCGAGATGCCGGAACTCCAAGAGAATTAATTTTCACTTCTAAGTTTTTCAATCCAAGCTTGGCAATTATATCGTAAGCCATAATTATCATTTCTGCATCTAGCAAAGCATCGTGACTGCCAAGCGCTTCGGCACCGAACTGATGGAACTGGCGGAATCTTCCGGCTTGCGGTCTTTCTTGTCTAAACATTGGACCGACATAAAACAATTTGTTCAAACCTTGTTTCTTGTCTAACGAATGTTCAACAAAAGCGCGAACAACGCTTGCCGTTAACTCCGGACGCAAGGTTAAACTATCGCCGCTGCGATCAAGAAATGTGTACATCTCTTTACTTACGATATCAGTAGCTTCTCCAATTCCGCGTGAAAACAATTGCGTCAATTCGAAAATAGGAGTGCGAATTTCTTTGTAGTTAAACTGTGAAAAAGTTTTTTTAACAATTTCTTCAAGATGATTCCAACGCGGGATTTCGATTGGAAGAATATCTTTAGTTCCGGTGACTGCTTTAATCATGCGCCTTCAAAATATTGTTTTTCTTCGGTTTCAAATAACTCATAAATTTCTTGAGCTGTAGTTGCTTTAGCCAAACTCTCTCTAAACTCTTCAATGTTCATCATCCTAGAAATTCTGCTTAAGAGTTTAATGTGAGGACCAACCAA
This sequence comes from uncultured Melioribacter sp., assembly GCA_964510975.1. GTDB lineage: Bacteria > Bacteroidota > Ignavibacteria > Ignavibacteriales > Melioribacteraceae > Stygiobacter. The sequence continues at coordinate 11,929 of CAZEDR010000036.1, forward strand.
ATTTTCTTTTCCTACCAAAAGGAAAACCAGATTTACCGGCTGATCATCAAGAGCTTGAAAATCAATCGGATTATCAATCTTTCCAAAGGCTGCAATTATTTCATTAACGCTATTTGTTTTAGCGTGAGGAATAGCAAAGCCCTTTCCAACTCCGGTAGACATAATTTTTTCTCGTTCAAGAACCGATATGCGAATCGATTCGGTGTCTTTAACGCGATCATCGTTTTTGAACAAATCGATTAATTCGTTAATAGCTTCTTCTTTGGTTTTACAACTCATTGAAGGAATGATCTTTTCGATCTTGAGGATTTCACAAATTTTCATAGTTATTCACATATTACTTAATAGGCGTGGCAAATTTAAGAAAGGGGTGCTCTTTAACCAAAACAATCTTCATTTTTAAGAAATCTTTATTTCTTGCGGGGTGTAGCCTTAACCACTAATTTGACAACGCTAAAAATTTATTATTGAGGAAATTAATGGATATTAAGAACAAAACAGTTTTAGTTCTAGGTGGATGGGGCTTGGTCGGGAATGCAGTAATTCGCAAACTTGTGCCGGAAGATCCTAAAAAGATCATTGTCACATCACTAAGAAAAGACGAAGCTGAAGATGAAGTAAAGCGATTGCAAACTGAATTTTCTGAAAAACCCGCCGGGTACTTTGCACCATGGTGGGGAAATATTTTTGTGCGTCATGAATTTAAGGATAGTGATCGTTTAGCCTTACTTGAAGACGCCGCGACCAGAAAAATTTTGATGCAGGATACAATGGAAGAATTGGGCGACGAGATATTACATAATTCATCAATCTACAAATTATTGATGGAATTCAAACCCGATATAATCATTGACTGTATTAACACAGCAACCGGAATTGCATATCAAGATCTTTACACAACGTACAGAAGAATTAAGAAAACAATCGAAAGAAAGCCTTCCGCAGAAGAAATTGCTGCCGAAACGGAAAAGCTCATTTGCACACAGTATATTCCTCAGTTAATTCGCCACGTACAGATCATCTACAACTCGATGTACAAAGCAGAAACAAGTGTTTATGTAAAAATTGGAACAAGCGGAACCGGTGGAATGGGATTAAATATTCCATACACTCACAGCGAAGAAAAACCATCGAGAGTGCTTTTGAGCAAATCCTCTGTTGCCGGCGCGCATACATTATTACTTTTCTTAATGGGAAGAACACCGGATGGCCCAATTACTAAAGAAATTAAACCTACTGCTGCAATCGCATGGAAACGAATAGAGTTTGGTGAAATTAAAAAAGGTGGAAAGGCGATTGAATTAGTTGAAGTTCCGCTCGAACAAGCTGTTTCCTTAACAGATAAATTAAAGCTTAAGCTGGATACAAAATTTCCTACTAACGGAACCAAACTTAAATCCGTCTTTATTGATACTGGTGAAAACGGCACATTCTCTCGCGGAGAGTTTGAAGCAATAACGGCTCAAGGTCAAATGGAATACGTTACACCGGAAGAAATTGCTGTTGACGCCATCTATGAAATCAGAGGCGGTAATACCGGTCACGATATTATTAATGCGCTTGATAACGCAACACTTGAACCAACATACAGAGCTGGTTTTATGCAGCATTGGGCTGTAGAAAAATTAGCAGAGCTTGAAGAACTTCACGATGCCAACAGCGTTGCATTTGAATTGCTCGGGCCTCCGAAATTATCGAAGCTTTTACATGAAATTAATATTCTCAAAGTCGTTTTTGGAGGAATGAGAAATATTATTTCTGCAACTCCGGCAGAATTATCAGCTAAAGCTTTTGAGCATTTGAAGAATGATTCCAAGTTAAGAAACGAAATTATTTCTATCGGCATTCCAATACTCTTACCAGACGGTAAGCAACTGTTACGAGGAAACGATATTAAGATTCCCCCTTTCCGCGGCGATCATGAAATTGAGATTGATGACGAGAGCATTAATCTTTGGGCACATGACGGATGGGTAGATCTCCGCGAAAATAATATGAAAGCATGGCAAGCCAGACTCGAAAAAATTATCAAGGAAGCTGAAAGTATTACTATAAACGATACTAGTTCTATGCATGTAAGAACTAAAAAGTATTGGAACAATTTCGAGAAAATTGATATTGGTAAAGTCGTTGGCTGGATATTCATTCGCGAAGAAAAAGGTGAACGAATGAAAGCTTAGTCATATCTGAGATGGAATGTTTTAAAACAGAAAATCCCGCCTAGGCGGGATTTTCAGCAATTTATCCCCATTTAAATTTATCTTACTTTAATTCAAGAAAAGGATCATCCCCCCTGTGACCCTTTTCTATGAATTCGATTCTTTGTGTCACAGAAGTTTGTAAGAAATATATAGCGAACAAATACAATAATTATTAGTATCATTACCAATAAAAAGTACTTTTTTACCATCTTTTTGAGAAAAACATTGGTAATGATACCCTAAATCGTCAAGTTAGAATATCAACGGTCTAATTAGTTGTAATTTGAATGGAAATTTTGCGGATGGTCTTTATAAGTAGAAGTTGATTGCCCGGCTGCCCGATCTCCTCTGATCTTCGTTCACTATTGTATATCTTTTTCCATTAGACTTTCTATCATCCATCGTTCTTGTTTTGGTTACATCCTTAACAGTAGGCTTACGTACAATTTTAACTTCCCTCTGTTGAATCTGATCTATAGGGAAAATTTGTGGGCGTGGCTGCAAATTTCTTGTTCGAATTTCACTCTGTTCCCACTGAAGCTGGTTTGAAGGCAAAATAGAAGCAATCTGGTTGTGGTAATTAACGCGCGCCCTAATCATTTGGTCAGAAACCGTTGCCTTTTCCCGCACTCGCGTATAAGGTAATTCTTGAGCTTTCGATTTTGAGAGCATGTATAATATTATCATCACTACAATAACAAAACCGCCGCCAAACAACAGCACGTTGTAAATAATTTGAATTAATTCCATAAGACACAATATTTTTTCTCTACTTTTTACAATAGAAGTGCCAAGTTTATACGCTGATTATGAAACAAATTCAAGGCCGCTTTCTGCAAAATGCGTTTCATTATGAGATAAGTATTTTTTTAATACACTGATAAATTGACAACAGAGTTTTGTGTAAAAAAATTTTTGAGTTAATTTGGATTAATTATTTAGCGGCACATTTGATTCCAAACATCGAAATAAACACTCAGCATAGATTTGAGATTCTTGGACAGATCGAATATCATTATCAGTTTTCTAGTCGGTATTTGAAAAACGAGCGCGATCTAATTATTTGGCTGCCCCCTTCATACTACAAGAGTAAAAAACGTTATCCCGTTTTATACATGCACGATGGACAAAATCTTTTTAATCCCGCAACCTCCTTCAGTGGAAATGATTGGAGAGTTGATGAAACTATTGAGCTTCTTCTTGAAAAAAAGCTAATTGAAGAATTTATAGTTGTTGGTATTCATAACACCAAGGATAGGCTGGCCGAATATAATTTCTTTACTCAAGAAGGCAAGTATTATGCGCTCTTTCTAATGAATGAAGTAAAGACATTTATTGACTCGAATTATAGAACGAAGCCAGATTCACGAAATACTGCTCTAATGGGATCTTCAATGGGCGGATTAATTTC
>CAZEDR010000036.1:15573-17599 GCA_964510975.1 uncultured Melioribacter sp.
GATGCTGCCGAATATTTTTGGAAAGATTGCTTGCCTCTCAAATTCTTTTTGGGTTGATGATAGAATGATATTTGATTTTATTCAAGAAACCAATGTGAAGCGTAAAAACCAAAAAATTTATATTGATTGCGGTACGGCGGAGAAGCAACTCATTAGAGATAATAAACGAATGTGTGCTTTAGTGAGAAGAATGGGAATTCCAGAGAATAATTCTGTCTATTGTAACTTTGAAAAAGATGCTAAGCATACTGAAGTTGATTGGGCGAACCGATTGTATAAACCACTTATCTTTTTGTTTGGCAGAAAAGGAAAATCACAATGACTGAAGCTGTAAGAAGAATTGTGGAAAAATTAGAATTAGTTCCACATCCCGAAGGTGGATTTTTTAAAGAGGTGTATCGTTCGGAAGAGCTTATCCCAAAAGAAGGATTAGCCGAACGTTTTCCAGATTCACGTAGTGTTTCCACTTCAATCTATTATTTGCTAGACGGAGAAAACATTTCTCATTTCCACAAAATTAAATCTGATGAAATTTGGCATTTTTATTCCGGAACAACTTTACTTCTTCATCAGATTGATTCTGAAGGAAATTCTTCTTGCGTACGAGTTGGAAGTAATTTAGAAAATGGTGAAGTGCCGCAAGCCGTTGTTATGAACGGAAACTGGTTTGCTGCGGAAGTGGAAGACAAAAATTCATATACGCTTGTTGGCTGCACCGTTGCGCCGGGATTCGACTTTTCTGACTTTGAGTTAGCTGTACAAAAAGATTTGCGTTACAGATTTCCGCAGCATGCGGATTTAATAAAAAGGTTTACAGCTAATTAATAATTAAGAAGAAAAGATTAGACTAAGAACAACATTCCTATTCCACCTACAGCTATAAACGCTCCAAGGATTGACATCCAAGAAAGTTTTTCTTTGTAATAAAAGCGAACAATCGGCAACATCAGAATTGGAACGGTAGCCATAATGGTTGAAGCAATACCGACTTTTGTATGGGAAATTGAAATTAAGCTGAAAGTGATTCCAAGAAAAGGACCTATAAACGAGCCAATGATTGTAAAGACTAATCCTTTTTTGTTTTCGCGGAAAACTTTTATTGGTGCAACATAGCGTTTAGTAAAATGTGCAAGCGGGTAGATCATTATTAGAGCCGAGAACACGCGAACAAAAGTTGCAACAAACCCATTTATTTCTCCTTGATTGAATGCGAACTTTGCGAAAATTAAACCAACGGCTTGACCAACGGCTCCAAGAAATGCGTAGAATACGCCGGTGTAATCAACTTTGTAATGTGAAGTTGGTTTCTCTTCTCTCTGAAGAACAACTAATGCAATTCCGCCAATCGTGATTAGTATCCCCGAAATTCCAATTAAGGATAAATTTTCACCGAGAAAGAAAAACGCTAATAATGCTGCAATTGCGGGCGCGGAAGACATTACCAGCATACTTAATCTTGCGCCAATTGATCGGTAAGCTTTGAACAAAAATGTATCGCCAAATATTAAACCTATAAATCCGCTGATTATCAGATAAATAATTTGGCTGCTTGATAAATTAATTGGCGCACCGATTATGAGTATCGTAGCTGAAAGATATATAACCGCGAAGAACATACGTGTTACGTTCACATACATTGGCCCAACACGATTCGAAGCTTCCGAAAAAGCTATCGATGTCATCGACCAAAGGATCGCTGTTATTAAAGCTGCTAATTCACCAAACATTTTTTGTAGTGTAGAGTGAAGAGTGTAGAACGAAGAGTTAATTCTACACTCTACGTTCTACGTTCTTCGTTCATTTATAGGTTGAAGTACATTTTGAATTCGAAAGGATGAGGCATTGTATTAATAGAATTAATTTCCTCACTCTTAAGTTTTACCCATTGATCGAGTAATTCATCGCCGAAAATATTTCCTCGTTTCAAAAAATCGTTATCTGCTTTTAATTCATCAAGGGCATCTTCTAAATTTCTAGGAAGCAGTTTTATATTGCTGGTATCATCCTCTAAAAAATTTTTATCGTA
>CAZEDR010000037.1:0-15454 GCA_964510975.1 uncultured Melioribacter sp.
TTTTTGCGTAAGGTGAGTTACTTACACAATAATGAAATTAATCTACAGTACTTTAATGTTTTATTGAAATTAGTTGGTGAAAAAACTCTTTGATTGAGAGAATTACAGAAGGTGACAATGGATTTTAGAAGAAAATTTCAAATTGGTTTAGGAATAGTTCTGCTGGTTAGCGGATTGGCAACGAATGGTTCATTCTGGGGTGTTGGAATATTCATGATTCTTGTTGGTGTTTTTAATTTTTGTCCCTCTTGTAGGAATGGTTCATGCGAAGTGAAGCCAAAGAAAATAGAAAAAGAGTAAAATAGGTTTATTCGGCTTCTGAATTTTTCCAATTGTTTTGAATCTATTAACGAATATTAACATCCCATAAGTAAAATTATATCAAGTTTTTAAGGAAATACCAAATGTCGGCAAAGATTAAAAATATAACGGCTGCTGAATTCGAAAATGAAGTTCTTAATCAAGATAATGTTGTTTTAGATTTTTATTCAACGGAGTGCCCGCCTTGCGAGGCGCTGGCTAGTAAGTATGAAGGCTTGAGTGAGATATACGGAGACGATATTAAGTTCTTAAAAATATTTAGACAAGAAAACAAAGAATTAGCCGTAAAACTAGGTGTTACTTCATCACCAACAATATTGTTCTATAAAAATGGTAAAAATGTTGGCGAAAGATTAAGCGGTGGAATTAAACGATCTGATATTGTTAAGAACTTGGAATTGCTCATATCAAATGATAGAGCAACAAAGTTAAAAAGTACAATTAAGAAATCGGAAACGAATTGCGATGTATTGATACTTGGTGCTGGACCAGCCGGTTTAACTTCCGGAATTTATTCTGCTCAAGCAAAACTAAATACAATTATTGTTGATAAAGAATTGCCCGGCGGTCAAGTAAAAGTAACGCACATGGTTTGGAATTATCCGGGTTATGAAGAACCAATTTCCGGTTATATGTTAATGCACCACATGTCGGAACAAGCTAGAATTGCCGGTGTAAATTTCAGATCCGCAGTTGATATAACGAATATCGATTTGGTAAACAAAACTGTAGAAATTGATGGTGTTGAAACAATACATGCTAAGAAGATTGTAATTGCAACCGGCTCTTCACCAAGACAATTAGGTGTTAATGGAGAGGTAGAATACAAGGGTCAGGGCATTTCTTACTGTGCTACTTGCGATGCAAAATTTTACGAAGGAAAACATGTAGTGGTGATAGGCGGCGGAAATTCAGCGATTGAAGAGAGTCTTTTCATAACAAAGTTTGCCGGCAAAGTTACTATTGTTCATCAGTTCGATAAACTCCAGGCAAATAAAGTGGCTCAAGAAAAAGCTTTCGCAAATCCCAAAATAGAATTTATGTTTGAACATGAACCGAGAGAATTTGTAAAAAATGGTTCAACAGTTAACGAAGTAATTGTAGAGGATTTAAAAACCAGTGAACAAAAAACAATTAACTGCGACAGTGTATTCATCTTTGCCGGCATGAAGCCAAATTTAGAAGATTTAGACAATCGGTTGACTCTTGATAACTGGGGATATGTTAGTGTTAATGCTAATATGAAAACAAATATAGATGATGTTTTCGCTATAGGTGATGTTGCCGGAAAGCAGTTTAGACAGATTACAACTGCAGTTTCAGACGGAACAGTTGCTGCAATTACAATCTCAAAAGAACTTGAATAGAAAACAAAAGTACCTTTCACAAATAAGTTGAGTAATATGAACACAATTGAAATTAACAAACGTTACAGTGAACTTGCAGAAAGCAGTTGTTGTCTTTCATGTGGAGGAGCAATTAATTACGCAGAACCTCAATCTGGCGAAGTTTGTGTTGACCTGGGATGCGGTAGAGGAAATGACGTTTTAAGAATGGCTGAAGCAGTTGGCGAAAACGGCTTTGTTTATGGTGTTGATGTATCTGATGGAATGCTGGAGAAAGCAAAAGCTAACGCAGATAAATTTGGAGTGACAAATGTAAAATTTGTTAAATCTGAATTGGAAAAAATAGAAATTGATGATAAGCAAGCAAATCTTGTAATCTCTAATTGCACTATTAATCATGCTTCGGACAAGTTAAAAGTATGGCAAGAAGTTCTACGCATTCTTAAAAAAGGCGGTCGTTTTTCTGTAAGTGATATTTATTCTTTGGAAGAAGTTCCGAATGAATATAGAAACGATCCGGTTGCTGTTGCAGAATGCTGGGCCGGTGCAATCACCAAAGAGCTTTATTTGAAAATTCTGAATGAAGTAGGTTTTGTTGATATACAAATTATTGAAGAAAGTATGCCTTATGATAAAGGAAAAATAAAAGTTGCCAGTTTTACGGTTGTTGGCAAAAGGAAAAACTGTAATTGTTCTCATTAATCAGCTCCTGGACTTAATGATTTTGAATCAAAAGGTAATTGAACATTTTCGATTATCACTTATTGTACTAACTACGGAGGCAGATGATGAAATCTCTCATCTCAAAAAAGCAGAGCAATGTAAAAGTTGCTCAGTGTTGTGCTAAAGTCTCGGCAATTGTTACAGGTTGCCACGATTAGCCATTAGTACGGAGGATCCGGCTTTATGCCGGATTTTTTTATTAACAATCTATGTAGGATATGCAAATGAAGTATTCTAAGTACAATATCTTTTCCCAAATAAGAAATTCGGAAAATTATTATTTAGTTAATCTGCTTACCGGTAATGCCGATATTCTTCAACCAAACAAAGCCGAAGAAATAGTTAAAGGTAACTATACGGATGTTGAAGAGTATATTGAGAAAGGATATTTGGTTGATGAGAAGGAAGAGAAAAAACTATACATGAAAAAATATCTCGAGTTCATTGATACCAGAGACAAAGATGAAATACAAATATTTTTTGTTCCTTGGTATGCATGTAACTTTGGTTGCGATTATTGTTATCAATCCGGATATGAACATGAAAAGCAATCTGTCTCAAAGGAAATTCTCGATGCATTCTTTTCTTACATAAAAAATGAATTCGCCGGGAAAAGAAAATACATTACTGTTTTTGGCGGTGAGCCCCTTTTGCCGGCAGAGGCTTCAAAAAAATCGGTTGAGTACATACTACAATGTGCTACTGAAAATGGAATTGATACAGCTTTTGTTACCAATGGATATTCACTAAAGGAATATTCATCAACATTAAAAAAATACAGAATAAGAGAAATACAAGTAACAATAGATGGACTTGAAGATGTGCATAACATGCGCCGCCCATTAAAAGGGGGTGGTGGAACATTTCGGAATATCGTTGAAGGAATAGATGCCGCTTTGGCAGATAGAATTAATATCAATCTTCGGGTTGTAATTGATAAAGAAAACTTAAACTCTCTAGTTGATCTTTCAAAGTTTGCCGTAGAAAAAGGTTGGACAAATAGCCCTTACTTCAAAACTCAACTTGGAAGAAATTATGAGTTGCATTATTGTCAGTCGGGACAAAGTAAATTGTTCACGCGTCTCGAATTCTACGAGGCTATATATTCTTTAATTCTTCAGCATCCGGAAGTATTGGAATTCCACAAACCGGCTTTTTCTATTTCGAAATTTTTATTCGACAATGGCGAACTGCCAGCCCCTCTTTTTGATGATTGCACCGGATGTAAAACCGAATGGGCTTTTGATAGTTCCGGACAGATTTATTCTTGTACTGCCACAGTAGGAAAAAAAGGAGAGGAACTTGGAACATTCTATCCGACAGTTCACAAAAAGGAAGAGCTGATAAAGATTTGGGAGGGGAGAGATGTTACAACAATTCCAGAGTGCAAAAATTGTAATTTACAATTAGCTTGCGGCGGCGGTTGTGCTTCAATTGCAAAAAATAAAAACGGAATCTTAAACTCACCGGATTGCAGACCGATTACAGAATTGTTGCAAATGGGGATAGCTCATTATTTTGAAGAAGTGAAATAATCGTGTAAAGGAAGATATTCATGAATGAAAGAGTTTATAGTAGTGGAGTTGACAAATTACGCTCAGCAGAAAGAATCGAAAGACTTGAAGTTGAACGCGTAGTTGATCTTTGTTTAAAAGAAAATGGAATAAATTCTGTCCTGGATATTGGAACCGGAAGCGGAGTTTTTGCAGAAGGATTCTTCAAAAGAAATTTACTAGTAAGCGGAATTGATCCGAATCCGGAAATGATTGAGGCGGCAAAATCTTATTTACCGGATTGCAGTTTCGAATTGGCATCTGCAGAATTATTGCCTTTCGATGATAAATCATTCGATATGGCCTTTATGGGATTAGTTCTTCACGAAGTGGATGACTATAAAAAGGTGATCGATGAAGCTAAAAGAGTTGTAGTAAAACAAATAGCAATTCTGGAATGGAATTATATAGTCCAACAGATTGGACCACCTTTAGAGCATAGATTAAAGCCAGAATTTATAGAACAACTTTCTATAGGAGCCGGGATAAATTCATTCGACATACAGCCGCTAACAAATTTATCATTGTATTTGTTAAAGATATAAATTCGCTAGACTAAACCGGCTGCAAAATACTCACAAGACATGACTGTAAATACAGTATCTTATGCATCAAATATTTTAATGTCTAGAGAGAAGTTATATGAACTCGGAAAGAAAACTAATCCCCATCAAGTTTGAAGATCCATCTGTTTCAAGAAAGTTTTCTCATGAAGCATTGAGTCACGAATTAGAATTTGATTTGGATTATAATAATTGTGAAACTGAGGTTATCTCTTTAGGCAAATATATACGAGGTATTATTCGCATCTCAACTAAAAACACAGAAGAGCACCTTTTTACACCAAAGGACATGATTTATTCAATAAATGAAATTGGTGAGTTTGTTGAGCGTGAGAGAATTGATGACGAATTGATTGATAATTGGTTTTACGGTAGATTCGAATACACAAAGAGTATCAATGGAATAGATCGTTACATATTTAATCAGAACATTTGCTTGTATAAATACCATCATAATAAGTTGCACAAACTGGTTTCGGATCTCATCTATGCAGAGTTAGATAAAAGTAGAGCTGCGGACCTTAAAACAAAACACAGTCATTAAAATTTTGTGATAAACTGCAACAAATTCGTTTTCAACCGCACAGGATTGCACCGTCTATGCAGAATATACCTAAGTTCATGTTGTTCATTTATACGCTGCGAGTAAAATATTAATTAGCTTCCATTCAAATATTCCGTGCATTAAATAAATCAATTTCTAGTTAAGCCATTTTTCTTAACCAAGTGAAACCGTCGCTACAAGTCGATCACAGCGTTTACTGTTTATAGAGAATTATAATAACCGAGCTAAGTCAAAACTGAAAATAGGAAGGTCACCACTCAAAGTGACCCTCCTTATTATCAATATTTTCCTTAAGACAATTTATTAATCTGTCTATGCAAAATAGGTATAATGACATGCGTAAAGAGCAAGACCAATAGCAGACAAGATTAATAACAAAAAGAGTGTTGCGCCGATCTTTTTCATTTTGTTAAACCTTTCCTTTTAGTTATTGGATATGTCTATTTAAGTAATAGCATCTTCTTAACTGCAATAAAATTGCCAGTAGTTATTCTATAAATATAAGTTCCGCTAGCTACTTTACTTCCGGCATTATCCATTCCATTCCATTCTAGCGAGTGGTTTCCGGCTAACATTTCCTTGTTAACTAATGATCTTACTTCCCTTCCAATCATATCATAAACTTTTATGTTTACGAATTCATTTTGTGGAAGTGAGTAAGAAATTTTGGTTGTAGGATTAAATGGATTGGGATAATTCTGCGATAACTCAAATCGAGTAGGAATAACTTCTTTTTCTTCTATTGCTGTTACTGAATTAATAACCTTAAACTGACCGGTACCCGAATAGTAAGATGCATTTCCAGTTTCATCTAGTGAGCGGACTTTCCAGAAATAGTCCTTTCCACCTATTAAACCATCTACTTGCATATTTGATTTATCAGTATTGAATGTCTTTGCATTTTGGAAATCCGGATTATCGGCTACTTGAACTTCAAATATTGATTTAGCCGTTGTTGCTGTTGGCAAGTACCAGAATAATTCAGGAGAAACAGTATTTATTGTTACAGAATTTGTAGGACTACCGGTAACAGGTTGAACAACAAAATTAATTGCCGCCATAGTAAACAGTGCGGTAGTTGACCATGCAGATTTTGTAACGCCATTAGTAGATCTTACTCTCCATGCATATTGTACTCCACCAGTTAAAGAGGAAGTAAAAGTGTAAGACATGGTTGATGAAGTTGCATAAACATTATCGGCAAGCCAAGGATCGCTGGCAGGCACACATTGGATTTCATATGTCAATCCGCTAGCGTAAGTTCCTAAATACCAATTTAATGTTGGCGTAGAATACTCTGTTGGATTTCCAACTGGCCAGGAGGCTAATGGTACAACCGGTCCTCCGCCTGTATTGGATATCATTGCAAATAACGCAGTAGTTGACCACGCAGATTTTGTTACACCATTAGTGGATCTCACTCTCCATGCATATTGTACTCCGTTCGTTAACGCAGAAGTAAAAGTATAAGAGAGAGTTGATGATGTTGCATATACATTATCAGCAAGCCAAGGATCGCTTGCCGGTACACATTGGATTTCATAAGTCAATCCGGGAACGTATGTTCCTAAATACCAATTCAATGTTGGTGTCGAATACACAGTTGGATTCCCAATAGGCCAGGACGCAAATGGTACAACAGGAGCTCCACTTGAATTGGATACCATCGTAAATATTGCAGTAGTTGACCAAGCAGATTTTGTTACACCATTAGTAGATCTAACTCTCCATGCATATTGCACTCCGTTCGTTAGTGCGGAAGTAAAAGTATAAGAGAGAGTTGATGATGTTGCATATACATTATCAGCCAGCCAAGGATCGCTAGCCGGTACACATTGAATTTCGTAGGTTAATCCGGGAGCGTATGTTCCCAAATACCAATTCAATGTTGGTGTTGTATATACTGTTGGATTTCCCATAGGCCAAGATGTTATTGGTACAATCGGCCCTCCAGCAGAATTAGATACCATAGTAAACAATGCGGTAGCTGACCAAGCAGATTTTGTAATACCATTAGTGGACCTTACTCTCCATGCATATTGTACACCGTTCGTTAATGAGGAAGTGAAAGTATAAGAGAGAGTTGATGATGTTGCATATACATTATCAGCGGGCCAAGGGTCACTATCCGGTACACATTGGATTTCATAGGTTAGTCCTATTGCCGAAGTTCCCAAATACCAATTTAATGTTGGTGTTATATACACAGTTGGATTACCAACAGGCCAAGATATTATTGGTACAACCGGTACTCCGACTGAGTTGGCTACCATCGTAAATAGTGCAGTAGATGACCACTCAGATTTTGTTATTCCATTTGTTGACCTAACTCTCCACGCATATTGAACTCCGCTAGTTAGCGCGGAAGTAAAAGTATAAGACGTTGTTGATGAAGTTGCATAAACATTATCAGCAAGCCAAGGATCGCTAGCCGGTACACATTGGATTTCATATGTCAATCCGGGAGCGTATGTTCCCAGATACCAATTCAATGTTGGTGTAATATATACGGTTGGATTACCAACAGGCCAAGAAGCAATTGGAATTGGTCCCTCTCTCACGACAGTTAAATATTCATATGCACCAATATCAACCGTTGCGTCAAGAATTCTGTTATGCTCATCTAAATCAGTTGCGGTGTTCATCCATGCAGCGTTTAACCCTGCATTAATAAGAGTCGATGAACTTGACAAATGAAAATCACTATCGCCGGCATTTACAAAAAGCGGATCGTCGGAAATATTTCCGGTTCCAGTGTAAAGAGGGGTTGTGCAGCTGTATGAAACGCTGTTTCCGTGTCCAGCATCGATAATATAATTAGCACTACCTGAATTAGAATAAATGATAGAGTTCTCAACTATACCATTGTTCCATAGTCTTATTCCAGAGCCATCGGTTGCAGTATTATTAGTGATGGTACAATTCTGAACTGTTCCACCGCTCCAAATATTTATTCCACCTCCGTGAGGCGTAGCAGTATTATCGGTAATTAAACAACCTCGAACAGTTCCGTTGAAGCAGCGAACGCCGCCGCCCCAATCCGCAGTATTGTTTCTGATAATGCAATTAATAACCATCCCGGAATTATTAAGTGCAACACCGCCCCCATCTCTGGCAGCATTGTTCTCAATAATACAATTCTGAACAGTCCCATTGTCGCACTGAACACCTCCACCATAGCCTGAGAGGTTCCGTCCATTTGTAATTGTAAATCCATCAATGACTGCACTGGCATGATTAATAAAAAAGCAGCGAGTTGCGCTGTTTCCATCAATGATTGTCAAGAGATAACCATTTGCACTTCTAATAGTTATTCCTTTTGTTACAGAAATATTGGCAGCAAGAGTATAAGTGCCGTCACCAACAAGAACAATATCTCCTGAACTAGCTGCATCTACGGCAGTTTGAATATTTGTTGCAGCTTTTGCCCATGTATCATAAGGGGCTGTGCTACTTCCGCTTAAAGCCACATAAAAAGTGCTATAAGCAAAGTGATTGTTAAAGGAGATCAGTAATACCAGAATAAGAGGAATGAAGATTTTTTTCATGTCTACTCCACTTAGTTAATTGAATTCTCTTTAAAAAAGCTAAGCTTCACTTTCTCATAATTTTTTCACGCATATGAAAATGAAATTGTTCAGATCCGAGTGAAAACTATTATCCGAATACTTCTTCTCTTAGATAACTATCAAGACAAAAGCATAAATTTCTACAACTTCGTGCTAAAGTCATGTTATTAGAGGAGCGAAACTTTTTTGACGACGATATTTTTATTGAATTACTCTCTATCCAGCCTCTCTTAAAAATGATTAACTGAATAATTCGTCAATTCAAATGCCACGCATTTGTTCCTTTTTGGATTGGATTCTTTGATTTAGATTAATGTGATTTCTCTATTTGAGATATTGAGTTTAAACGAGGCAGTGTTAAAGGATAGAGGCGTTCGACTATCTCTTACATCATTGGAAAGAGAAGGTGGGTTCTTTATAAACAAAACAAAGAATTAATCTGGTGTGGATTTTCTTGTTTAATTCTTTGTATTGATTTGCTCTTTTTGCATGTTGCTATTCATTACTCTATCTGCATGAAAACTAAGTTCTTAGGGTAATCGCTATTTGGGTTCTTCTAAAATCTATAATTCCCGGATACTTGCTTTTGGGTTACAACTTTTTGCAAAAAAGAATATCCCCTAGATACCGCGCTGCTTACTGCAAGGATATTCAGTGAAGTAAAAACTGAGGTGTATAAAAATTGGCAATCTTTAGTTCGAATAAAAACTACTTTAGATTATTCAGTATTTGAGTCTGACAAATTACTGTGTGTTGAACGTTTAGCTTTCACCAAGATAATTTCCAACTTTTAAGCGGTATTTAATTTCTCCCTTCATTTAATGTAAATTATCCTTAAATTTTAATCATACATCAGTAAATTATGTGATGAATGAGTTTCTCTGGAAAAGGCATCAGTGAAAATCAAACACGCTATTCATTAATTGATCCTCAATTAGTAAAAGCGGGGTGGAATTTAGAAGATCGGACTCAAGTTCGTTTCGAATTACCTATTTCCAATTATGATAACACAACCGTAAAAGGGTTTACAGATTATTGTCTATACAGACAAAATGGGGAAGTAATTGTAGTTGTTGAAGCCAAACGCACAAGCAGAGACCCTCGTGTAGGAAAGGAACAAGCTTTAGAATACGCAACCGAAATCCAAAACTCTCAATCATTCAGACCATTTATTTTTCTTGCTAACGGCGATGATATTTTCTTTTGGGATAGCGAACATTCTGCCGAGAGGCATGTTGCCGGGTTTTATTCCCTAGCTAATCTTGAACGCTTACTTCATTTGAAAAGAAATTGTAAACCAATAAGCACGGTCCAGATAAAAGAAAGCATTGTAAACCGCAGTTATCAGATTGAAGCTATACGCAGAGTTGCAGAAACACTTGAAACGAAAAAGAAACGTAAAGCTTTGCTGGTAATGGCAACCGGTACCGGAAAGACCCGTACAACCATGGCTTTGATTGACGTATTGCTAAGAGCTAATTATGCCCAGAAGATATTATTTCTTGCTGATAGAGATAGTTTAGTAGAGCAAGCTTTAACGGATGGTTTCAAAACACACTTACCACATGAATCTCGCGGAAGAATAAGAACGTATGACATTCCAACAGAAGCCAGAGTATTTGTATCAACACTTCAGACTTTAGAGATATGCTATAATCAATTCACTCCGGCAGATTTTGATGTTATTATCGCGGATGAATGCCACCGCTCCATTTACAACAAGTTTACCGATGTATTAGCTTACTTCGATGCTGTGCAAATAGGATTAACAGCTACTCCGGCAGAAATGATTGAGCGAGACACATTTAAGTTTTTTGATTGTGATGGAAAGACGCCAACATTTCTCTATACATTCGATGAAGCGGTACAAGATGAATATTTAGTTGACTACAATGTTTATTCCGCTCAAACTAGATTTCAGCGAAGAGGAATTAAAGGTGTTGATCTAACCGAAGAGGAAAAAGAAAGTCTGAGAGAAAAAGGAATTGATCCGGATAATCTGGATTTTGAAGGAACGGACTTAGAGAGAAAAGTTACAAACAAAGATACTTTGCGTGCTCAGTGGGAAGAGTTTATGGAATATGCATTAACTGATAAATCCGGGCAGCTTCCGGGTAAATCTATAGTCTTTGCAATTACCCATAAACACGCAATGAGATTGGCAGAAACGTTTGATGAAATGTATCCTCACCATGAGGGGAAACTCGTACAAGTAATTGATTCAAAGATGGAGAGAGCCGATAAACTGCTAAACAAGTTCAAGAAAGAGAGCCTTCCTAGAATTGCTATCTCTGTAGATATGCTGGATACCGGCGTAGATATTCCGGAATTAGTGAATTTAGCATTTATGAAACCGGTGAATTCCAACATTAAATTCTGGCAAATGATTGGACGTGGCACAAGAAGCAATGAAGCTTGTAGAAACTTCGATTGGCTGCCGAATGGTAAAAAAGAAAGATTTTTGATTGTTGACTACTGGGAAAATTTTGAAGCCATCAGAAAAGATGATACTAACAAACAAATTCCTATTCTGGTTACAATATTTAATAACCGCTTGAACAAACTTTTGATTCTGTTAGGCGATCAGAACGGTGAGGACGCAAGGCGAATAATTTCAGAGTTAAGAAACCAGATTGCACATATTCCGCTGGAATCATTTTCAGTGAAGAAAGTTTTCAAAGAAGTAAAAGAAGCTTGGGAAGATGATTTCTGGAATTACGTAACAGTAAACAAGCTTGAGTTTCTGAAACTGAAAGTTGCGCCACTGCTACGTTTTGTTTCCGGAGTTAATTCCGATGAAGCGTTCTTTACAAACAAAACGGAAAAGTGCGGTCTGCTGCTATTACAGAAACGGAATAATGAAACAACAATTGATGCAATAAAAGAAGACGTATCTCTTCTTCCAACAAATCTTTCGCAAGTCAGTGAACATATCATTCACGTAAATGAAATCTTGTCTAATGAGTTCTGGAAAAGCATTACACTTACGAAGATTGATGAAAAGAAAGTTGTATTAGCACCGCTAATGAAGTTTAAACGTGAAAAGCCGTCTCTCATATTCGAGCTTGGACTTGATGATTTTATTGAAGCGCGTAAATGGGTGATTGTAAGGAAGGATAACGAAAAGGTTTATGTAGAAGAATACCGGAAGCGAGTGGAAGAAAGGATTCTGAAGCTTGCTAATGAACACCCGACGATACTTAAACTGAAGAATAAAGAAGCAGTTGGAATAGATGCTCTTATTGATCTTGAAAAAACTTTAGAACAAGAATTTAATACGGATGAGCTTTCCTTAGATGAACAGAATATGCTTAAGGCATACGGAATCCGTGTAGGTAACTTTGTGGATTTCTTAAAGCATATTCTTAATCTGGAAACGTTGCCTACTTACGAAACGATTATTAGAAAGTCTTTCGACTCATTTATCATTGAGCATAATTACAATTCGGATCAATCCCGATTTTTAAGAGCAGTACAAAATTTTTTTATACAACATCATAAATTAGAACCAGCAGATCTTTACGAACCTCCTTTTACAAACTTCGGTGTAAATGCAGTAGAAAAGCTATTTAGCGAAGAGGAAGTAAAAGAACTGGTTGAGTTGACAAAGAAATTTGTAGCTTAAAAATTCACCCTAAGGAACTCTCTTAAAAAAGAGGGACCATTAAAAAGAATTATGAGCTTAAATAGTAGAGATAAATTAGTAGACGTTGCAAAAGTTGTTTGCAGAGATTTACGAAAACGGGCTACGAAAGCAGAGTCATTACTTTGGGAGAAGTTAAGAAACAGGCAACTTTTCAATAAGAAATTTTATAGACAGTTTCCGATATTCTATGATTTAACGGGTAAAGAATCTTACTTTGTTGCCGACTTTTACTGTCACGAAGGGAAATTAGTCATTGAACTTGATGGTGAAATACATAAGTACAGATTAACGGAAGACATGAAGCGAACAGATATATTAAATTACCTCGGATTGAAAGTAATCCGTTTTAAGAACGCTGAAGTTGAAGAAGACATTGAAGAAGTGATAAAACTAATTAAAAAAGAATTTGAATAACTCATCCCCCGACCCCTTCTCTTGTAAGAGAAGGGGCAAGGGGTTGAGTTCCCTAACTCTTTACAAACTTCGGTGTAAATGCAGTTGAAAAGCTATTTAGCGAAGAGGAAGTAAATAAACTGGTCGAGTTGACAAAAAAATTAGTGGCATAAAAGGACTAATGATATGAAGTCATTAAAATATACCAGAGGGTCAGTGTGGAATAAGTGGGATCTTCACGTTCATACCCCTTCATCTATCATCCAAAACTATGGTGGTGATAATGATGGAATTTGGGAGAATTTTATAAATGATTTAGAATGTCTTCCTAGTGAATTCAAAGTAGTTGGAATTAATGATTATTTATTTCTCGACGGATATAAAAGAGTTCTTGACTATAAAAATAAAGGTAGACTATCGAATATAGAATTAATTTTGCCTGTCCTAGAGTTTAGATTAAATAAATTCGTTGGAACCGAAGGGAGATTAAGTAAAATCAATTTACATGTAATATTTGCTGATGATTCTTTAATAAATCCAGAAGTAATACAGCAACAATTTCTAAATGGTTTGACTTCAAAATATGTTTTAACGTCGGGGACTAAAACACCTACATGGAGTGGAGTAATTAGTCGTAGTAGTTTAGAAGATTTTGGAAAAGCGATTAAGGAAAGTGTCCCAAAAGAGAAAATATCTGACTATGGAAGTGACATTGAAGAAGGATTCAATAATCTTACGATTAATGAGGATGATGTACTTCAATTACTAAGTGCTTCATATTTTAATAAAGATAAAGAAAGACTTTATTTAACGGCCATAGGTAAAACAGAATGGGACGCCTTAAAATGGAACGAAGCGTCGATTGCCACCAAGAAAGATTTACTAAATAAATTTGATATAGTTTTTACAAGCGCTGAAAGTGTCAATCATTTCTATCGGGCAAAGAATAAACTATTAGAGAACCAAGTAAATAGTTTGCTTCTGGATTGTAGTGACGCTCATTATTTTTCTACGGCTGATACAATGAAAGATAGAATAGGAAAATCTTTTACATGGATAAAAGCTGATCCAACTTTTGAAGGTTTAAAACAAATAAAGTATGAACCAGTCGAAAGAGTGTACATAGGGGACATACCTGATAAATTAAAATTCGTTAAGGATAATGCTAAACATTTCATAGATAGCATTGGCGTTATTAGTTCAAAGAATTCTAACGAATGGTTCGATAATGTTGGAACAATCCTATTAAATAATGATCTAGTAACAATTATAGGCAATAAGGGTACTGGAAAAAGTGCGCTGGCTGATATGATTGGTGCAAGTGGAAACGCTAATACGCAGTTCTTTTCATTTCTTAATGCTGACAAATATCTTCAAAATAAAAGCGTTGAAAAATACAGAATGGAAATTAAGTTCAAAGATAATTACCAGTGTGTCAAGGCATTTAATAAACCGGATCATGTTGAGGAGGAAATTTCAAAAGTCATATATTTTTCACAATCATTCGTTAATGAATTGTGCGAGAATGAAGATACTTCGAGATTGAGAAAAGAAATTGAAAGAGTCGTTTATGCTCATATACCTAATGAGAAACGCTTAAACACAACTAATCTTGACGAACTAATTGAAAAAAAATCCCAAATAGTTGAAAAAGAATTACATCGACTTCGTTTAAAATTAGATGAAGTTAATAAAGAAATTGGAAGATTAGAACACAACCAACAGCCGCAAGTAAAAGACAAAGTTAAAAATGCATTGAAAGAAAAGAAAAGGCAGTTAGATGAATTAAATAAGAAAAAAGAAGACGAGATTCCTAGACCATCAGAGCAAGAAAGCGAGGCTGTAATCAATCAGATTAAAGGGAAACAAGAAGAGATCAGCCTTTTAACAAAAGAAAATGATTTGAGAAAGAAAAAAATATCCGAGTTAAATAATGAAGTATATGAATTGAATAATATGATAGGTTTGCTTCAAGAACTTGAGAATAAATATGCTGATATAGTTTTTGAGATTAATTCGAATGCAATTTTTAAAAAATATGAATTGTTGATGGACAGAGTTTGTTCCCTCAAAATTGATAAAACCTCAATAGTTTCTGTTATTGAAAAATTAGGTTCTCAAGTAATTACTTTAGAACACGAATTTCAGAAAAAATGTGTGGAAATAGAATCAATTAACAAAGAAATTGTTGAAATTGAGAAGGGGCTAAGCAGTAAACAAATAAAATATAATAATTATCTCAAGTCTGTTCAGAACTGGCAGAAGCTAGTTGATGATTTAATCGGAGACAATGAAAAAAAAGATACTCTTAAGTATTGGGAGTTTTGGTACGACTATTTTGAAAATTCTCTAGAGAAAGAATATTCTAAAAAAAAAGACGAGAGGATGATTCTTTCGAGAGATATTTTAAAACAGATTTCCGAAAAAATGAATATATATCCCGATATCTATTCATACGCGAAACGTTACTCTGAAAATCAAGCTAAGGTATTTGAAATTGATATGTCGGAGTTTTTACAATTTGACACGCATCTATCCATTCTCTCCGATTTCAATCAAAAATTTTTCGAATTGATAAATCTGAACATTGCTGGAACTTTCCGTACATATGAAAACGCTGAACAACAATTAAAGCAGATCAAGAGTAGTATCGATTTCTCAGATATGGAATCATTGGGTGAATTTCCCCCAAAAATGCTAGATGCTCTTAAAAAGAATAATTCAAAAACTGGTAGCAAGGAAACAAATTATGAAGCTCAAATTGTAAGCGGAAAA
>CAZEDR010000037.1:15500-17502 GCA_964510975.1 uncultured Melioribacter sp.
CAACTACCTTTTCGGATATGATTACCTTGAACCTAGATTTAACATAACTTATTCTGAAAAACCGATATCATTTTTATCGCCTGGCGAAAAAGGTACGTTACTTCTGATATTTTACTTATTGATTGATAAGGATAAGCGCCCAATAATTATAGATCAGCCCGAAGAAAATTTAGATAATGAAACAGTAGCAAGAAGATTAGTCCCTTTTCTAAAAACAGCTAAAAATGAAAGACAAATAATCATGGTTACACATAATCCTAATTTGGCTGTTGTCTGCGATTCTGAACAAATTATATATGCTAAGTTAGATAAAAAAAATAATCATATAGTTTCTTATGAATCTGGAAGCATTGAGAATTTCGGGATAAGAAAAAAAATAATTGATGTTCTGGAAGGCACTCAATATGCATTTGATAATCGTGAAAAAAAATACTCTAGAAATTAACTAATGTTAACCGCCCCAAAAAAATAAAATTAACTCATCCCCCGACCCCTTCTCTTGTAAGAGAAGGGGCAAGGGGTTGAGTTCGGAAAACTAAAATGCTAACCTCCTCAACTATTAAACAAAAAGTAGATTCTCTCTGGGATAAATTCTGGTCCGGTGGAATTTCCAATCCGCTTACGGCTATTGAGCAAATGTCTTATCTGATCTTTCTCAAAAGATTGGAAGATAACGACAACGCCGCCGCCGCTTCCGCCAAAAGAAGAAACACTCTACACTCATCACTCTTCACTCAACACTCGAACTGCCGCTGGTCTTACTGGTCTCAGCTGCCGGGCGAACAAATGTTAAAGCACGTTCGAGATGTTGTGTTTGAGTTCTTGCGTAACCTTGGCGGCGAGACAAGCACATTTACCCAGCATATGCAAGATGCTTACTTCATCATTCCCAAGGCTTCGCTTCTGCAAGAAGCAGTTAAGATTGTGGATGATCTTCACTTAAGCGAACAGAATGTTGACGTGCAAGGCGATATGTATGAGTATCTCTTAATGCAGCTTTCCACTGCCGGTAAAAACGGACAGTTTAGAACTCCACGCCACATAATCAGAATGATGGTTAAGCTTGTTGATCCGAAAATTGGTGAAAGAATTTGCGACCCGGCTTGCGGTACTTCCGGATTTCTGTTTAACGCATATCAGCACATTTTGGAAGAGAACACAAGCAAAGATGTTCTCGAATACGACGAGGAAGGAATACCTCATCACTTGATAGGCGACAAGATTGCAGATAAGAAACTATTCTCGTTTCTAAAGACGCACGCACTAACCGGTTATGATTTCGATTCTACTATGACACGCATTGGCGCAATGAACTTGATGCTTCATGGAATTGATAACCCGAAGATTCTTTACACCGATACACTTTCCAAGCAGTTCAACGAACAAGAAATTTACGATGTAATTCTTGCCAATCCGCCCTTCAAAGGTTCTATTGATGAAACCGATGTGAACAGCCGCTTCAAAATAAAAACCAAGAAGACGGAACTCCTTTTCATTGAATTGATTTACGATCTTCTTGTTATGGGTGGACGAGCTGCCGTAATTGTGCCGGATGGTGTTTTGTTTGGTACAAGCAACGCTCATATTGATTTAAGGAAAATATTAATTGATAACTGCAAGCTGGATGGAATTATATCTATGCCTTCCGGTGTGTTCAAGCCATACGCCGGTGTTTCTACTGCAATTGTAATCTTCCAGAAAGGCGGTATTACAGATAAAGTTTGGTTTTACGATATGCAAGCCGATGGTTTTTCTCTTGATGATAAACGTAACAAAACTGAACTGAACGACATACCGGATATTCTAGAAAGTTGGAAATCCAGAAATAAAGTAGAAAGCCAATCAGACCGAGCGGAGTCGAGGTCAGCTAAATCATTCTTAGTGAATGTAAAAGACATTAAAGAAAACAAGTACGATCTTTCAATTTCCCGTTATAAAAAGATTGAGTATGAAGATGTTGTTTATGAAAAGCCGGAAGTGATTTTGGCTAATGTGCTAAAGC
>CAZEDR010000038.1:0-17458 GCA_964510975.1 uncultured Melioribacter sp.
GAGTTTCCAAACATTTTTGAGTATACTCTACTTTATTGTAAACCGGAATTATTATGGTTGCTGTATATGTGCTATGATTTCTACTTTTTGATTTAATAAGAGAATAATCTTTTGATTCCGTTGCTTTAGTTGACTTTACTTCAGGTTTCCTAGCTATAAACCTAATCTCTTCCCCTTGTCCGTTCATCTCAATTTTTTTAATTATTTCCGGAATCATTCCATGATGAGATGGACGGTAATGTGTTTTCAAAACATTTGCCAGCTGAGCCCGATTATAATCTCCCGAAGCGGTATAAATTTTCTCAACTACAAACCCGGCATTTTCAAGATGCTTTTTAACCGTAGCCGGTGAATAATGTACATAATGATAAAATGGATCGAGCCATTCCCATGAATCGCCCATAAAAAATGAACACAACGATTCAACGTTTGGAACAATTCCACAAAACAGTCCGCCCGGAATTAGTAAGTCAAAAATTTTCTCAACCGCCATTTTGGGTTCCGGTAAGTGTTCTAATACGTGATTAAGTGTAATCACGTTGAACGATTCTTTTTCGAGCGGTGTGTCCAGAAATTGATCGCTTGTTGCATTAATATGCAACTTAGTTTTTGCAAAATCAGCGCCCTTCTTAGTTATTTCAATTCCTCGCGGAGTAAATCCATAAGTTTGAGCGTTATCAAGAAACGCTCCCCAACCACAACCAATATCCAGTATATTACCTTCGGGTTTAGTGTACTGAAGTATTTCTTTAATCCAGTAATCCCTCCTCAACAGACTGTTTTTAATTTCATTCTGGTCTTTAGGCAGAAACATTTGAGGCGCATCAGTGTTGTATGATTGATAAAGAAGCTCCATTGCTTCTTTCTTCAGCCGTGTTCTTAAATATACAGTGCCGCAATTTGAACACTTAACAATATCGGATGCATTTCTATAAACATCAGCTCTGATACTTGTGCAATATGGGCAAGCAATTTTTTCATAATTATTTTCTTGCGAAATTACGTCTGCATTTTTTACTTCAACAGCTTTTTTAGTTTTATCTTTTTTCATACTGTAATCCATTTTGATGATTTATAAACAAGCATTGCACCAGATAATTTTTTATACATTAACTATTTCAGCAGAATAGCTTTTTTCCGACATAGTGATTTTTAGATCCAATGCTAATTGATTTTTAGGTTCAATTTCCAAAACATGCATAGTAAGTTTTTCTGCTGAATTGTAATCACCTAAAGTAAGTTGAAGTTTTGCCACCGACATTAGCAAATCCGTATTGTTTGGATCTAGCGCAAGCAACTGTCTGTAAATATGAATTGCTTCTTTATAATTGCCCAACTCTGAATGCAGATCCGCAAGAATTTTTATAAGCTGATAATTACCGGGCTCTAAAGAAATTGCCTTCTGCATTGTCTCAATTGCCGCATCGGATTCACCTAGCTGTTTTAATACAATAGCATATCCGGCAAGTGATGTTGTATGATTTGGCAATAGCTTCATAGTTTCAGTAAAACAACGTTTGGCTTCTTCATAACTACCTTCATTCAAATAAGTGTTTGCTTGATTAAAAAGTGATACACCCTTTAAAACATTAATTGCACTAGTTATCGAACTGCCGAAGTGAGCTAAGCCACTCAATTGTAATAGCTTCTTGTCATATTCAGAAATGCTGCCTATATCCGAGTCACGTATACCATTCTCTAATGCAGTCTTAATGAATAGAATTGCGTTTTTATTTCCAACAGAATCAAGCAAGCGTCCAAGCGTCAGCAGCGTTTTTGTATGATCTTCAAGTAGAAATAGATTCTGATAAGTATTGGTCAAATTATCTTTCAGATTAACCTCATTGCAAAGGTCGGCATAACAAACACTAGCCAAAACATTGCCGTTATTGAAGGCAATGGCTTGTTCATAATGAAAGAGTGCCCGATCTTTTTCTTCTTTCTTATAGTTTATAATTCCAAGAAGCAAATGTATCTCTGATAAATTCTTATCAAAGCTGAAGCGGCTTTCTACAAAACCCGTTTGGTTCGATGCAGATTCTTCTACAAAATTGTGATGGCTGTTTGCCTCGATTGAGGAATATTTGAATAATGCCATATTGCAATAACTTTCAGCACTGTTTAAATCTCCGCTTGAAATAGCTGTCTTTGCCAGATTCGCTAAAGAATTGGTTACAGCATTTCTTGTTGCTTCTAAGTAGCCATGCCCATGTTTCATATCCGGCTCAAGATGGTTTCCCTCGGCCCATTCATTCCATGCGTTGATGAATACAACACGTTTATCATTTCCCCTTTCGAGCACGCGGTCCATTTCATGCATAAGCCATTTTTGATATTCTTCCGGTGTAGAGTTGTTAAGAATCCAAGCGCCAATTTTTGCTCTGCGCGCTGTATTATCCCACGAAGGAACAACACAAGCAAATCCGGAATCTTCTTTTGTTACTTCCGATGCCATTATCGGCCATGCTTTATCATAATCAACTACAATTGCCTGAGTATTAACAAATTCTTCTCCGCCCAAACTTGCTAGTGACTGCCATTTATTAAATTTATTTATATCTCCAGTACCCGGTTGAAAAACTAGTTCCGCATCAAACCCTTGACTCAACCAATAATTGTTAGGATACTTTTCAAATCCCGTTCTCATAGCAACCAAATAAATTCCACCTATTCCGGAACGTTTTGCTAGTTCGCGCCAAACTTTTATTACTTTTTCTAATTCTGGAATTGCAGATGGTCTATAAATCATAAAGACCGGTTTGTTATCAATTCTTATATAACGCTTATCTAGAAATGCCGGATAAAGCCATTTGAAATGATTGACCGCATCATCTTCTCCTCCATAGACTTGCTCTTGCAGCATTTCAGCTTCTCTGCCATCCCATCGTTTTGTCCAATTCTCATTTGCCCAAGCAAGGCAAAATGGTAAATCCGGTTTTCCCGATTTCAGTACTTCATTGAATGGTCTTTCTAATAATCTTCTTCCATTGAACCAGTAGTGGTAATAGCAAAATCCTTCAAGACCATATTGCTTTGCCAATTCAGCTTGAGCTATTCTAGATTCGTCTAATCGCAAATCATAAAATCCGAGATCGGAAGGAAGATGCGGCTGATAATGCCCGGGAAAAAGCGGTTTAGCTTTACTAACATTTGTCCATTCCGTAAAGCCTTTTCCCCACCAACTATCATTTTCCGGAAACGGATGAAACTGTGGCAAATACAGAGATATTAATCGGAACGGATTCTGATTAAGAAAATCTTTCACCAAATTTTTATTTGTATTACACTCAAATGGAGAAGCAAAATAATCCGGTTCGCTTCTTTTCTCTTTTTGTAATGAAACTTTTTGTAACGCCTTCTCAACGGCAAATAGTACTTTAACAACCGGAATTTCGGACGCAGGACCATGAGCAGAATATATAAGTTCGGAATTTATTCCAGCTGAATAATTGCCGCTATATGGAGTATATTTTTTAAAGGCTCGGTATTCACCTAATAAAATAATTCCATAAGTATTAACCGCATTTGCAGCGTGTGCAATTGCGCTGTCAATACCAACAAATACTTTTGCACGGTTTACTACTTCAGCCGTTTGAAGTATTGAAAGTCTTCCACAAAGATTGATTGTGTACAATGTTTTATCCTGAGATAAAACCGAACGATGACCTACTTCAACAATTTGTAGATTCCATTTTTTCTTGATCTTGCGAGCAAGCTCAATCCAATTTTCATCTTTCCAGTCGCGGGTATATTCATTTGATAGACAATGAAAAACGACATATTCTTTTGGAAGTCCAATAAGATCAACTCCCTGCCTTTCAAAATCTCTGATATAGACTTGTGGCGCTTCGGTTAATATTGGTAATCCGGCATTCTGGCAAAAGGCGGAGAGTAGATTACCATGATCGTAATAGTTTTCAAGAGTAATATCAACTCTACCTTCCACTTTTTCTAATGGTACATTACATGTTGGGCAAACTCTGTTTTGAATATGAAGATCAATCACTTCTTGAAAGAGACCGCTATTCTTTAAGAATATCCATTCCGTCAAACAACTAACAGGATAGGCTTCGTTTATATGCGGATTAGATTCAATCAAGTCCTTATAACCTGGCTTAGTAACCCAAATAATATACGCATCCGGAAAAATGTTACGAACATAACGGGAGACAGGCTCGCAAGCAATAATATCTCCAATATGCTCAACCAGACCTATTGCAATAATGTTTTTTGGCAAAGGTTTTATTTGGTTTGAAAGGAATACATTTTCCTTAACAACTTGTTTCTTCTTTTTTAGCTGCTTAGGAGTGAACTTAGCTATACAGAATCCAAATTTTTCTTTTGATGATACAATCAATTCGAATCTTGAATCCGATTGTATGGATAGAAAGCTTTTGTGATGCTTGATATGATATACATCATCCAGAGCAATATAGCATTCACTTTCGATCTGGTTAATCAAATATTGAAACTCAATAAATCCCATATGTCCCGCACTGTCGAGTAGAACAAAGTCGGGCTTATAATCATACTCTTTTAAACACTTGCCTAATAAATCATCGGGAGTATCCTTAAAATCAGTTTCTTTGTAATAAAGGTCAGCTCGTTCTTGCTCATAGTGATCAATATAAATTCCTTGATATTCAATATTATCAACCGTTGTATTCTTTATCTCTTCAAGTGTAGGAAGTATTGAACGAGGAACAGATAGACCGGAATTAAGATATATTTGTTTAATAAGACCGCTATCTACAAAATAGTCGAAAGCATGAGAGCAGTAATCCGGGTTTACTTCTATTGTATGAAATATTGTATCGGTCAACCCGAGAGCTTTCAGACTGTTAGCGATAATAGTGGTTGTTCCAGTTCCAAGATGAGTGCCGGTTTCGATAATCTTTTGGGGTTTTATTTTTTGAAAAAGTTCATTGATAGCTTTCGCAAATTCCGACTCATTACCTATATCCATCAAAACAGAGCCATCGCCGTGTGCTTTAGTAATTTTTAATACCGAATTCTCTTTCTTCATATTGTTTCTCTCTTCAAGATTATTAATTGCACTGATAACTCGATTGGTTGATTTACCATCTTGATACTTGCCGAATATCTCGTTTGAATATTTAATTTGATTTTTCAAGAACAACTGGTCATGTTCTTCAAACAAAGAACTTAGTGACTCTACAAATTCATCTTCATTTGAAAATTCTTTACCTACATTTCTTAATTTGTTCCCCAATGCTTCTGGGTCGTAATTCTCAATTTCGGGTTTATGCGGACTTGTATAAAGAAGAATTGGTCTATTAAGCGCCATGAATTCGAAAATGGCAGTTGAGGCATCGCTAATCATAACGTCGGTTTGATCGAAAAAAGTTGGAAGCGCAATTTTGGGATCGGTAACAAACTCTACATTACCATAAGCTAGAGATTGCTGCCAATCATTTATCCAGCGTTTATATAAATCAGCAAATTGCTGAAGGTACTTGTGATCGTATGTTAAAATGTTTGGATGAGGGCGAAGTACAATTTTCGATTCCGGAAAAACTTTTCTAATTAATTGAATCAGCTTTCCTTCGAAAAATTTTGCAGCACTTGTATCCGGATTCCAAGTTGGAGCAAATAGAAACGTTGGAGAAGTAGTATTTAGTTTTCTGCTGGGAACATTAAAAACTCCATCTACCCAAGCATTCCCGGTTAGTAGAAACTTTTTACGAGGTTTTATCCCATCGCGTGCAAAGTCTTTTTGATCCCATTCACTTCCACATATGTAATCAGCTTCTTTATATTCTTGAGGCGGCTTAACATATTTAAATCCAGCGCCATGGCGCAATGCTACTAAAGCGCAATTGGTTTTATCACAGTAATTGCGGAAAAGAGGAATTTCATGTTCGGCGCTAACGACAATTACATCCGGATTCCATGCTTTAATTTCTTCGGCATCGAAACTGATAAGATTTGTTTCAAATTCTTTGGCTATTGGTTCTAGAACTCTTAACTGAAATGGAACTGTAGCATACAATGCAATTTTTATTTTATGATTTATGGTTTCACCCATTTACTTAACCTCTTTTGGTAATACTTCAAAATTTACTACGTTCACTAACTGCCGCCTAGAATGAATCATATACTATACTGGCTTATTAACTGATTTAATTGGGAGAAACGACATTCCCGGTTTAATATTTTTCAAACTCAAACTGGGCCACCTATAAGGAGGCTTAAAACCCAGATAGCCTTTATCTTTATCAAAAAAATTTTGTACATCAAATTGTTTCGATCTGATTGAGATTTCACTTAATGAAATTCTATATTGACTCAATAGATGCTTAAGATATTTTACGATATCGATATTGAAATCCATCAATCGTACACAGACGGCATCTACTGCAATAAAATCTTCTCCCGAAACGATAACTTTTGATTCAACTTTATTTGGGAAATGTGGGCCATCTGTATCTCCCCCGATAATCCCATCAACCACCGAGAAGGTCTTTAATTGCCAATTTTGTTTTCTTCTGAGTCCCGTACAATCTTTAATAACAGCGTTAAAAACATCAACAGTCATTCGCCAAGTGGTTTCGTTACCTTCCCAGGCTCCACGCAGCATTCTTTCCTTTTGGTAATCGGTATCAATTATTCTATTGTACACCCTTCCAAACCACTTCTTATTAAAATAGTTTCGTAGAAAGAAATAAACTCTACTTGGAAGTATATCCAGAAGTAAATGCTGCCAGTACAACTTAAAATAGTCCCTAATTTTTTGTGGTGAAGGATATTCATCTCCACCAAATAGCGGATAACCAATGCACCAATGAACTAAAGCATTTTTCTCTGCGATAGTTCCTATCAGCCCTTTTATGTTTAGAGTTGCACCAACTTTTGCATGTGATTTTAGTTTTGGAATTGAGATATACACGTCAGCGCTTAGTATTGAATTAGAAACAACGTAACTGTGCTTGTTAAATAAGTGTTGTTTTATAGTTTCAAATCTGTTTGTATAAGTCCCTCTAAAAAGAATTGTTGATAGGTTGGTTAGAAGAGATTCTTTTCCTACAATTAATTTACTAGCGTTAAGCGGATCGCCCGGTAAACCAACGCGTCCTTCTTTAAAACCATAGTATTTTATATCAGGTACATGCCAATATCTTAAGTCGACAATTTCACAGATCAATTCACCCTTATTATAGAGATTTGAAAGCTCATCTAAATGGCATTTTTCTTTAATGATTTCAAATTTAGCGTCTGCATGCGGATTATCTCCAATTAAAATTTTCCCTTTACCATCAAGTGCTATAACTACATAATCGCAAACCGCTCTAATAACAGATGGGTGTGTAATGACAGTCCAAAGTTCATCGGTGAAGCGGTGTTTATGATCAACAAAATTTGGCTTCACAAAAACTGTATCGCCAGGTTTAATTATGTGTCCTAAAGGATTCCAATTCGGTTTTCCATAGTTCTTTTCATCAAATCCCAGTAGATA
The DNA here is from genome assembly GCA_964510975.1 of uncultured Melioribacter sp. Taxonomy (GTDB): domain Bacteria; phylum Bacteroidota; class Ignavibacteria; order Ignavibacteriales; family Melioribacteraceae; genus Stygiobacter. The sequence continues at coordinate 7,478 of CAZEDR010000038.1, forward strand.
GAAATTTTCTCTTACGGCTGCATAAACTTCATTAGGATCATTTGAAATATCCTCGAATCTATATTCCGGATACCTGGCATCTGGATTAAAGGGTGGTTCTGCCGGGTATAATGATGAGGTTTTAGTGATAGCTACATTCATTTAGGGTTTTCAAATAAATTCAAAAATCTTTCAAGACAATAGATGATCCATTTTTGATCACCTGTGAACTTTTTTATATCAAGGTTATCTAAAAATTCGGGACGGCTTGGTCCTTCCCAATTTGTTAGCCATTGATCCATTGGTCTTGCGAATGGAATTTTTTCTGGAATCGAATAATTTGGGAATCTACCCTCAAAAACTTTCCGAAGGATGTATTTAGATTCACCGTTTCGAATTCTTTCAAGATCCAGAGGTGTATTAAGAAATAAAGATTCATAAGGTGTTAAAACCTTACAACCGGCAGCCTCAATTGCATTATTGAATGTCTGGACAATTCCAATTCCATGAACCGTTTTTAAAAATGCAGAGACTTCAATACCTTCATCCTTTTTATATGGTCTATAGACTTCGTCAACATCTGCAAAATTTTTCAATACTTCGGAAGGTTCTACAAAAGTATATCGTTTCTTGAACTCTTGATAAGTCCAATCCTTCGAAAGTAATTTATCCATTCCACCAAAGGTGCTGTCAGCACCATTGCCAACTATTAGTTGATCAATTCCATCTTGTCTAGCAGTTAACGCGGCTTTATATAAAGCCACTTCAATAGCATGCAGAGGAGACTTCTTCCTATTCATTAGAATATCGGAATATTTTACATAGTCTTTCCAGAAAACATCTATAACCTTATGTGATAAATTCATTTTATCTGCAAACATACGAGCCCCCTCACTTTCATCAACTGCTCCTTCAGCAATAAATCTAATAGTGTAAGCTTTAGTACCGGCAGGCAGAAATGAAGCGAGAATAGCCGAGTCAATTCCGGCACTAAGTAGAATCCCGGTATTTTTAGTAATTCTTAATTGATTCCTAAAAACGTTTATTACTTCTTCAGCGCCAGTAACTCCTGTCTGATCTTTCTTACTTAGCTTTGGAAATACTGGTGTTACACCGTCTTTCCAACTAAGTCCATCTTTCACAACATAACGGAAAGCAAGAAACGAGCTAAGACAGAATGAATTATACATTCACCTTCTCCGCATAAACACGTTGAGGCATTTCTATCCGGTCCCGCTCTTCTATCAAGATTTTATTTATTAAAGTTGAGGATGTACCTTTTGTGTAAGGGAAGTAAATAATTCTAACTCCAAATTCGTTGAACTGTTTTTCATATTCTTCCCATTTTTCGGTATGGAACCAATCATCTCCAACAAACATGATATCAAATTTTAGTTTTTGCCAAACCTCAAATTTGTCCATGGTTTCTTGGGGTACTACTGCATCTACAAATTTTATATTTCTTACAATTTCAAATCTTTCAGTAAATGGAATTACTGTTCTTTTATTTTTGTATTTAAGCATCAATTCATCGGTTGTTACACCAACTATTAATTTATCGCAAATTGCTTTGGCATTTTTTAATAAGTTCAAATGACCAATATGGAATAGATCAAAAACACCTGTTGCATACCCAAGTACCATTATTTTTCCTTCTTCAAGGTTAATGTGGTGAATAATAATCTATTTTTATACCAGCGAAATTGCTTTCATATGCATGATTTATAGCAGTTAGTGGTGAGTCATTAGCTATTTGGCCAATATTAACCATATAAATATTCTTGAAAATCAAGGAGAGCCGCGGTTTAAGTTAACTACCGGTCAGTAGTTTTTGGCCAAACTTTGTGGGATTGGGAATCTTGATGGTAGTAAATCAAGTTGAAAGGCTTTTAACTGAGGATCTTAACTAAATCGGCAGTCAATTCGTTAATCTTTTCATTTGCTACACGAATTAACTCTTTTTCTGAAACGCTTCTTTGTTCTTTTATTTCTTCTACCCGTTTTTTATGAGATTGAATGCTACTATTCATATTCTCAATCATAATTTTTTCTTTATGGCTGGATAAGTCTTTCAAATCGGCAATAGTGCGTTCCTTTTCCAACCGAAGAAAATTTAGCTTCCTCTGCAGCTTGGATTTTACATCGAATCTCTCCATAATAATTACACCTGTCATACCAATCGCAATTACAATACCTACAAGAAAGCTGATGGCGCCCCATTTAGCTCCAGAGATCAATACCTGGGCGAAAATCGAGTTAAATTCGGCGGTGTTATCAACAACTCGATTTGAGTAACCGGCCATTCCTCCAATAAAGAAAACAACAAAGGCAATAATAGTGTTATATGTCATGTTATTTGATAGTGCAATGCGGGGATTGTATCGGTCAATATTAGGTAATTCTTCAATTCTTTTTTCTAGGGCTTTTGCTTCATTGCCATAATTTTCTTCAACACTCTTAATTGATGCTGCGAGTTGTTCTTTAGACTTTATTTTAAAGCTTTCAAGTTCTTCTAGTAAATGCTTCTCTGCACTAAGATTATCTTTTATGGCTAAATCGTAAGAAGCAAGCCCGCTTTTAACATCAGTATAAAATTTATCCTTCACTTTAGTTACTATACTATCAACAATAGAGTTAAGCTTTTTTCGAAACTCGGGGTAAGCGGCTTGCAACAAAGTGCTTCTCGAGTTTGAATAGCCCGGAATAATTTTTTCTACAAATGCAAAAGTCTTTTTTATTTCATCATCATAAAATTCATCCAGCTTCTTCTTCTTTATTAGATCTAGATTGGTTTTGCATTTTTCAAGCAGATTATCATCTTCTGCTCTATGTTCATTTAGAATTATCTGAATCGAATCATGCGCTTTCGAAAATTCTTTATCATAAAAGATATTGAAGATGAAGGCGTTCTTAAAAAAGTAATTAAACATGCCGGCGTTGTTGGTTTTAAGAGCTATGCTTAATCTTTGTATATCATACTCCAGCACTTCCCGCAAATAATAAATTGCTAAATCTTCATTACCTAACTGTACTTCGGTTAGTGCTGCATAAATTTTAGCTGTACATCCTTGGGGCTTAACTTCAAGCGCATCCTTAAATGCGAGGTTGGCACTTTCGTAATTATTTTCCTTTAGATGCACAAAACCGATATATAATTTCAGAATATATTTTACTTCAAATTTAGTCTGCTCATTGAATCGAAGTGTGTTTACAAGGTCGAAAGTATTAGAAAACATTTCCAGAGCTTTGCCTGCATTATAATATGTACTCTGATAACTTAAAATTATTCCCTTCAAAATCATTTTGAAGAAGTTATGTTTATTAATATCACGTTCGATGAAATTGATTGTGGTAGTAGAATAATATTCTTTTTCACTTTTTAGTTTTGTTGTAGCCCACTTGGAATAATTGTCTTTGATCTGTTTATGAAGCTCGGTGTACGCAACTCCCTTAAAATTGAATTTCATGAATTCTTCAATCTGTGTTAATAGTGAAGATTCAAAAACCCAGAAAAGCGGAGCTTCGGTATAAGAGATGAAAATTTCTTTTATTTCCGGCGGAAGGTCTAAAGAAAAGAACCGAATACTTTCTTTAATTAAAGTTATCGGATCACTTTCACTTCGGGAAACAATTTGGAAATGGTCTTTCCCAAGTTTAACAAACTTGGATAGCTGCATTTCACTGCCAATTCCTGTTTTGCCATATTTTTCTGTAACTACGTTCATGGTAGCAGCTATGCTGAAAGAGGAAATGAAACGGTGATTTTGGTGCCTTTATTCTTTTCACTTGCAATATCAAATTTTCCACCCATTAGCAGAGTAAGCTTATAAGCAATTGTTAAACCTAACCCGGCTCCTTCAAATGGACGAGTATAACCTTCAATCTCTTGTGTGAATGGTTTTAGAAGCCTTTCAATCTGCGACGGTTCAATTCCTACTCCGGTATCAGAAACAGTAAGCTGAACAATTCCATCATGAACCTTTGTCCCGAGGTACACATAACCTTCGTTAGTATACTTAAGTGAATTATCTATGAGTGTGTATACAATTTTCTCAAATTTTACCCAATCAACTTCTATAACGCAGCTTTCTTCTGTTAAATCAAGAATGAATTGGAGTTTGTCTTTACGTGTATCAGTCAACAGCTTTTCTTGAATATTTCTTACAACATGGTTGCAGTTTAGATCAACTTTATCAAGCTCAATTTCACCGCTCTCTATCTGCGATACTTCAATTATGTTAGTGAATAAATTTAATGCACGTCCCAGCACCTCCTTCATCGAGACCATCAACTCGCGAATCATTTCCATGTCATGAGTTTCGATGCTTTCATCAATAATTTCAGAAAAGCCAACAACAGCATTAAAAGGTGTTCTAATTTCGTGAGACATATTAGCGAGAAAATCGGATTTCATTTTGTTAAGCTGCATTTCCTTATGGTAAGCTTTTTTCAATTGCTGCCTATATAAAACTTCCTCGGTAATATCTTTCAAAGTGATGATGAAATAATTGGAGCTCTTTTCCCTCTCCGGTATGGAAGTAATCTTGCAATTATATTCCCGCTGATCCAGATACTTGAAATTAAACTCGAAATATGAATCTCTTCTAGCAACCAATTGACTAATAGCAGTATAAATTCCGTCGGATAATTCTTCCGGTATGAAATCTTCTATTTTAAGAGAGTAGATTTTGTTTTTATCCAATCCAAATATTTTGCAGAAATTGTCATTCGCATTTTCGAACAATGCAGATGAGCCAACCTTTTCAACAATGAGAAGCAAGTCTGAGATGTTATCAATAATCAGCTTTTGCTTCTTTTCAGATCGCTCAATAACTCTGGTCTGATTAATGTGTTCAGTTAAGTTATTCGCAATAAGAATATAATTTGGACTTTGAAGATCAACTTCAAATACCGGGTTGAGTATAAACTCCCAATATTCAACCGGGTATTTCTTATGCAGACAGACTAGTTTTTTCCAGACACGCTTATTTAAGAGCGACAAAAGAAGTTCATCGGATTCTTTTTGTGTAAGCAGATCGCTTACTATTTCTAAGAGGTCTTTATTGTAAATATTTTCAATTTCTTTTGTGAGAACGATTTCGAATGATTTTGATACATAAGTGACTTTTCTATTCTCATCTAGAATCATTAAAGGCAGTTTACCATGGTCTAACGCATTGTGAAGTGAAGTAATTTTATTTTCGAGTTTATTTCTCTGATCGAGAGATTCGATAACCAAAACGAAGTATTGATTTTGCTTAATTATTACCCGCTCAATTCTAACAAAGTAATTCTTTACAGCATTTTCAGAATCGTTGGAAAGTGTAATATCAACCGAAATATTTTTGTATCGGCTTTCATGAAATCCTTTTACCAAATAGACAAATTCCGGATTGGAATTCATCCCGGAAATATCATCCCCAACTTCTAAGTGAAAAGTGGAGTTGAAGGATTCGTTTCGGTACACAATCTTCAGATCAAGATCTACTATGATTAGAGGATTGTTATTTGGCAATTCGGTGTAACTCTTAAAATCGAGTTCTGAATCCACCGGCATCAAGCGCTGATTTTTTGTGTATACCATAATTACAGTTTCGTTATCTGAACTTTACGCAAGAGCAACCCTTCATTTCGGTTTTGTGCACCCGCAGTAAAATTATATTTGATAGAAAGATATTTTTCTAAGAACACGACTAAACAAGAATTCAAGTAATTGAATTCGGGTATTAACAAATCTTTTCGCTGAGAAAATTTATTCTTCACTTCTATCGTATCAGCATTCAAATTGTATGTCAATTCTTCCATCTCTATAAAATCTTCCAATAGAGAACTAAGCACCGGCAACTCTGTTCTGGAGCCAGGCAGCTCTCTGTTATCCGAGATAGATATTATTAACTGGACAAATGCTTCGTAACGACTCGTTAGTTGCTCAACTTTTTTTCTGATTTCATATTCCAGACTGTGCGATACTAAAATTTCCGGCTGGCCTATGTGTGCTGTGAATTCGAATCCGTCAAATTCAAAAGCAATGACATATTTTTCTTTTTCATTACTAAGTTTTTTCAGCCGCCAATGAACACTGGATAAAAAAGCTGTTGCCGGAGATAAGGAAATCGTATCGGAAAGAGTTGACTGCAGTGTAGATAAAAAAGCAGCACTCCTTTGATAATGACCGGATTTAGAAGCTGAGTTCTTATAGTCCGAGCCGGGGGTAATATTTATAATTCGTTCTAACATGCCTAAATCTCCGATTTATTATCGGAGAGAAAGGCGGAAACTTGAATCAGTTGGTCTTAATCATGTTGTTATCTTCAAAATAACTTATTGTCTCAGCATTTTGAAGATGGATTAATTCATCGACGAATTTGCGAATTCTTGAAATAGATGCATTAATATTGCCTAAGTCTTCACCCATTTTCTTTTTCTCCGGCTCTGTAAGTTCGTTCTCAATATTTTTAAGAGAAAGAACCAAACTGCTGAGCGGATTATTGATTTTATGGCCAATTGTGCATGCCATTTCAATCACAGCTCTAGAGTGTTCAATGTTTCGCAATTCAGATTGAAGATTGAAGATTCGGATTCCGGATCTTATTCGCGCCAGCAATTCTTGATTTTCTACAGGCTTAACCAAGAAATCATCTGCGCCAACATCTAAACCCATTATCCTATCTTTTAGAGAGGAGCGTGCGGTAAGTATTATAAAATATGTCAACTTAAATTTATCGTCCCCTTTTAAAATGTTGCAAAGGGCCAATCCATCCAAAATAGGCATTGTCCAATCTGCAACAATTACTTTAGGAACGAAATTTTTTAAAACCTCTAGCGCGTCTTGCCCATTAACGGCAGTAACAACTTCATAATTGTTTCTGGAAAGCAGCTTTTCTAGAATAAATCTTGTGTCCTTTTCATCTTCTACGATGAGTACTTTATCTTTCATTTTGGGCAAATACCAGTTGGTTTATTTTTTGAACAAGTTGATTGTAATCTGTAATTGGTTTTATAAGATAATCATCGGCCATGCTTTCCTCAAGCATGTTATTACCCATGCTGGAAACCGGATAAGCCGTGATTAAAAGAATCGGTATATGCAGTTGCGGGTAATTCATCTTAATATATTTAGAGAAATGGATTCCATCTATTTTAGCGCCGTTCAAATAAGTATTTCTAAGATTCACATCCATAATTATCAGATCTACATCGCCGTTTACAATTTCTTCCAGAACTTTCATTCCATCTTCAACAACAACTACCTGTCCGCCAATTTTCTTGAAAAACAAACGGTAGAAATCTTGCAAAAACGAATCATCTTCAATAATTAACACACTTCCCATATAAACACCTATTTCGCTTCATTGAATTTAACAGTAATACTAATTCTTCGGTTCACAAAACTGAACGGATCGGCTGTATCTCTTAATTTGGTATCTGCAAAACCTATTACACCATCAATTTGATTTTCTTTTATTCCGCCAAAGACTAATGCTCTCTTAGCGGAAAGGGCTCTTTCGGCGCTTAGCTCGTAGTTTGTAAATCCGGTACCTTTATTGTTGAATTGATGGGAATCCGTATGTCCTTCAACAGTAATCTTATTTGGCATTTTAGAAATTTCAGCACCTATTTTTGCAATCAATTTTCTTGCGTCCTCTTTTAACACAGATGTGCCAAGTTCAAAAAACACATCGTTCTGGCTATCGGTAAGTTCAACTTTCAAGCCTTCTTTTACCATCTCAATCTTTACTAGATTCGAAAAGCCGCTTAACTTTGTATCACTTTCCAATTCAGCCATCAGTTTTTCTTGCATTCTTTTAAACTCTTCCTTCTGAATTTCTCTAACTTTTTCTTCTTCAGTTAAAGAAAGGTTTGGAATTTGCGAAGGACCGGCTCCTTTTCCATCAATTAAACTTTTACTCTTAGAAGAAAATCCAACCGGGTCTTTGAAATAACCAGCCACAGCTTCTTTAACTTCTTGAGATTGACCAAGAATCCAAAGTACAATAAAAAGAGCCATCATAGCTGTCACAAAATCTGCGTATGCAACTTTCCAAGCGCCGCCATGGTGACCGCCATGTTTATGTATCTTCTTTACAATAATTGGGGTTTCGTTAGAGCCTTCCACTATTTCTTTCCTCTTAACGAATTTTCAAGTTCTGCAAATGTTGGTCTTTGATCTAAAAAGATTGATCTTCTTGCAATCTCTGCTGCAACAAAGGGAGGATTACCTTTTGCGTAAGCTAGTATATAGGCTTTCACTATTTGCAAATCTTGAATATTTTCTTCGAGAGTATGAGCAATATTTGCAGCCAACGGACCAACAAAGCCGTAAGACAAAAGTACGCCAAGAAATGTTCCTACTAACGCAGAAGCTACGTGATGCCCTACAACTTCGGGTCCATCATTGATAGAACTCATCGTTACTATAATTCCCAATACCGCGGCAACTATACCTAAACCGGGAAGCGCATCGCCTACACGACCAAGTCCTTCATAGACCGGTTTATTTTCTTTTTCAAAAGTTTCAATTTCTGCGTCCATCAAGCCTTCTAATTCATGCGGAGGAACCGAACCGGCTAGCATTACTTTCATTGTATCGCAAAAGAAACTTTTGCGGTAGCTGTCATGGATAAACTTATCAGCTTTTTTTAAGATGTCACTCTTTTCCGGTGCTTCAATATGTTTTTCTATAGCAAGCAATCCTTCTCTTTGCGCAATAAGAAACAAATCTGTAAACGCTTTTAACATTTGCATGTAGTCTTGCTTGGTATTACCGTGACTTCCAAAAGATTTTGTAATTGCAGCCATAATCTTTTTGATAAGAGAAAGCGGGGAAGAGATCAACAAACTTCCTATCGCGGCCCCGGCAATGGTAATAAACTCATTAATCTGCAATAATGTAAGCAGATTACCCTTAACCATTGTAAAGCCCACCACCACGGATGCAAGAACAATTACAGCTCCAATAATTACAAACATTTAAACCTCTACTTAACTAGACTAATTTCTATTTCATTTAAACTTTTCAAAAGAGATTCGCATCTAATTCCGATTTCTTGCCACGTACTTTGCGGAGCTAGAACAACTCCTTCAATTTCTCGGCAGAGCTCCGAAACATTTGTGTAGCCAACAGTTCCGCTAGATCCTTTCAGCTCGTGAATAATAAGTTTAAGAAGCTCTTTATTCTTATTTGCCAATGATTGAGAAATCGTCTCTCTTTTCTGAACTATCGTATTCACAAAGTATTTCTTTAATTCTCTATTCATCTGATCTTTTTCATAAGATGAAAACTGAGCCAGTTTCTTTGCCCCGGCTAAAAAAGTGTTGCCTAGTACTTCGTTAATTGCTTTAACCAAAGCCTCTTTTGTAAGAGGTTTGGAAACTATTTTGTCTGCACCGGCTTCCATTGCAGCAAGCACATTAGATTTATCCGTATGGCCGCTAATTATTATAACGGGAATGTGGCGTAGGTCGTCTAGGACCTTAAGCACACGCAGAAGCCTAATACCATCAAGGTTCGGCATCATCAAATCAAGAAAGATAAGCTGAGGCTTGATTTCCACCGCGCTTTGTAATCCCTCAAGTCCATCGTTGCAAGTAAGAACTTCTACATCGTATTCAGAAAGAAATTTTTTAAGAGAATTACGAATGACGTCGGCATCATCAATCACAAGAATTTTCACTTTTTCATTTTCGAGATTCATGCTTACACTTTTTTGATTTTAAATTTCTGAAGATCGACAGTTGGCTGAACGCTTACTTTAGCTGCTTGTAGTGTACTTTCTTTAACTTTCTCATACACTTCACCGCGTAAGATCTGAATACTTTTAGGAGCGTCAATTCCTATCTTTACTTGATTATCGGAGGTTGATATGACTTTGATAACAATGTCAGAACCAATTTTTATCTCTTCGTTAATTTTTCTTGTTAAGACTAGCATATGCCCTACTCGGTAAATAAGTTGTAGTAAACCGGATATTTATCCGTATCAATTATTTGTTGGAATCCTAT